>DUCC01000022.1 GCA_012959995.1 Acidimicrobiia bacterium | reverse complement strand
CCGCCGGGTGGGTACGGCCAAGATTTCCCAGCACCGATTCTTGCTTCATGTACCGAGCCCTTAAGCAAAGATGCCGTTTGTTGTCTTCAACAGTGGCGGTTCAATGCAAGAGATATGAACCGAGCAAACCAATTACTCGAGAAATGGTTGCATTGTTTCAACGTGACGCTCAAACAAAAGGCGCCGAAAGGGCAATAATGGTTACCTTGAGCCGTTACACCAAGCCTGCGCGCGAAGCAGCGCGAGCCACTACACCCACAGTCGACCTTATTGATGGTGAAAGGCTTTGTGATCTCGCTCTTGAAAAAGAGTTTGGAGTTCGGATGGCTCCGTTGATTGATGATTCTTGGTTCGAAACGTTTGCGACTTAATATCTATATAGGTCGTAGCTAGCGCTTTCTGTTTCATCGGTGCGAGATGAGAGGTTCAGTCCCAAGCCGCTGTATCTATACCTAGGGAAATCCAAAGGGTGTCACCCCACCCCATGGGGTGGTCATTAACTAATCTTTCTTGCCTGTGCTAGACATTGGCAAGGATTGTACCGATCGGAGCAACTATGTCTGAAACCATGTCAAAGATTGTTGGCCTTACGCTGTTTGCCGCACTTGTGCTTTTTGGGATATCAACTTCCGACCAGGAGACGAATTTTTTATCGCGTAACCGTGCTCTCCCATTTCCTTTAAATGACTTAACCGAATCGCAACCAGAACTAACCGACAAAGACGAACTTTCAACATGGTCTGGCGAAGAAAGGAACGTTGAGGGTGGGCAGTTACGGGAGCCTGAAGACCCCTCAGCAGTTGACAACGGAACGTTGCAGGAATACACCTCTCAGGGAATTCCTGCTTTTGTCCAACATTATGAAATGTACGTTGCGATACCTGAAATGAGGTTTAACGTCCCAAGCCCAATCGGGGTGCTTGCCTATTGCAACTATCTTTACGAAGCATGTGAAGATATTGGAGATGGTTGGGATTCAACCCTTTTTGAGACCTACCAATTGAGCACTCAAAATACGTTTACTGGTGAAATTCATTCTAAGCAATCAACTGATAAATATCTGAACATAGAACTTCAGTGTCCAGATGTAGTTACGTTTGCAAGCGAGACCCTTCTCCCAAGCATAATCATTTCTCGAAACAATAAGTATGCACAGTACGGGTTCAGCCGCAGTTCAGACAATCCTCCATGGGCAGGTATTGCAAACTGGGAGTATGAGGCTTCAAATGCACTAAATATTCCTGCAAGTTTTGAGCAAGAGGGTACTGAGTTTCTTCTATTAAGTCGGCCATGGGCGACGCAGGGCCAAAAAAGACTTTCTGCCTTTTACTACACCGTTTACTCAGAGGCGGACGCCGTTTCATACTCTTTTAACGGCCAGTTGTGGCATGGTTTCTCAGCTTATTGGGACTTTGAGGAGCTCTACGGTAGTGGGTCAGCCTCCGACTTTCTACGTGCTGCAATTCACGAGATGGTGGTCAAACCAAACCCCATGGTGCCGTACCTGTTCTATCCGTGGGATGGGGCCTCTCTGTATTCATTGGTTGGTGGAGTTGAGCAGTGGCCACCACCAGTAAACTCCTTCTGGTCTGAAATGCAAGGGCTTGTCGAACCCGTACCAGAAACTGTAAGCGAAAGAGCACTTATACGAATCTTTGATGGGTCTTTGAACCACTGGGCTTTTGTGTCAGCAGATCTAACCTTCATGAACTCCAACGAAGGTGGAAGTAGCACAGCCCTCTGTTCTGCCGATGTTGCCATAACCCGCTCATACCAGTAAATCTTTAACGCATCTGTACCTGTGTGGATTTTTTCAGCAACACCCTGTCCAAAATGACAGCATGCGGCACCGTAGGGCGGACCGCACGCACATAATGGCGCCTCGTCGTCGCCACGCTTGAATGCCCTAACAGGTCTGCCACAGACTCTAAATGTGCTCCAGAATCCACCAGCAAACTCCCCGCGGTGCGTCTCAAATCGTAAAGCGTTAATGCGGGTAAATCAGCATTCGCGCAGAGGCGTTTTAACGCGCGCCTCAGGTTTCTGTGGCCATACGGGGTCCCTTTACTGGTGTGAAATACAAGATCGCTCCAGACGCGCTCTACGGGGCTCTGACGCGACTCAAAAAGATCTCTCAACGCATCAGCGACGAACACTGGGGTATCCAAAGAACGAGTACTTCGTTGTGTTTTCGGCTCGCCCAGAAACGGGCCATCAGGGCCTTGACGCAAATATGCACGCACATGCACCACACAAGGATCCACCTCCAAGTCAATACACGGCCAAGTCAAAGCCATTGCTTCACCCGGGCGCAAACCAAGCCCCAACATCACAGTCCACAGAGCGTGCAACCTGTCACCTGTAGAGGCTTTTAAGAGCCTCTGCGCCTGTTCTGCGGTCAACACTGTGCCTTGACGGTGCGCTTGTTGACTCGGACTGAGAGAGAGTTGGACAGGGTTCCACACTAATAGACGGTTGCGTTGACCCCATCGGTACGCCTGGTCAAAGGTGTTGCGTTGCATCGCCACATAGCGACCAGAAAACTGTGCACCAGCCTTAGCGAGAAAGCGTTCTACGTCGTCGACGCTGACCTCATTCGCATGTTGTGCGCCAAATTCAGCGCCGACATGCCGGGCGCACAATTCGTACAAATTTGCTGAAGAAGCGGACAACTGGCCGGCTTCGACACGCCTGTTTATCCATCCTTGCCACCCCGTCAACAAATCAGCAACGGTGGGGTCAAGGACAAGTTTTTCTTCCTCAGAGGTGCGGCACCCTTTAGCAAGAAACGCTGCTGCTTCGCTTTTTGTTTGAAACGTTCGCCGAAGCCGACGACGTTTCCCGTCGGCGGTATTCGGCAACGAAGCCATCACTACCCAACGTTTTTTTGTTTTGTCAAAAAATAGTGACCCTGAACCGTGTTGTGTGGTCCCTCTATTACTCATGCTTGTCGTCCCTTGGATAGCCAATCGAATAGCCAATGGGCTTCAATGTGTTGCGAACACCGTTTGTGGTGTTCGCCGAACATTTCAGCCCGCAAGGGTCTGACCAGCAGAAACACAGTTGGCTTGGGTCAATATTGAATTGACCCGATGGAGCGAAGCGACTAGAGCACCTGCATGACTCGCAGGGGGTCGGGGGTTCAAATCCCTCATGGCCCACCACAATGACCAGCATTTCGCTGGTCATTTGTGCGTTGCGGCTGGTGTCTCTTAGCGCTCGTTTTTTTGTCATACTGGAGCCATGGTGATGGCCTCAGATATTCCGACCGCTCATACTCCGCCGGGTGGGTACGGCCAAGATTTCCCAGCACCGATTCTTGCTTCATGTACCGAGCCCTTAAGCAAAGATGCCGTAGATTTACGCGGTACTTGGGAGGTTGTATCGATTCAAAGCAACGGAGAAATGATTATCGGTCATCCCTTGTTAGGAAACCTCCAACGGATTGAGCAGTGTGGGAACCGAGTGGTGATTTGTTCTTCGGGGGTTGTTCACGACATGGGTGCTGATGGAACCCTTGAAAACGGGGTGCATGACGTACAGGCAGCTGATTTCTCTACCGAAATCCGAGTAGTAGCAATCTTCGAAAATGGTGTGCATGTTTTGCGACCCGAAGGAATGCCGATCGAGGTTCGCCGATGGCTTGATGGTTCAGAGATGGTGTGGGAATACGGCCCAATGTTTACCGCTCGCCTAAAAAAGTTATAACGGTTACTAAGTAACTCCGCCGGTATTAAGCGTCGGCCACCGTGGTGATGGCCGCGAAGTGCCAAGCCAACGGACGGAGGGTTTCCGTGCTTAGAACTCTTGAGGCTGATGGTTGCGAGAATAGACATGAGGGGAAGAAAAAGCTGGTGAGCTTTAATGTGGAACCCAAAAGGCCCGCACCTCGCCGGTGCGGGCCTTTGTTTAGGCAAATAGGGGCTTAGCAGAGAATAAAAGGGTCATCGCAGGAGCCGTCGCCTGGATCCCAATAGTTGTTGTCGCCGACGCCTTCACAATATTCAGGGTCGAAGCGTCCTGAGGCACAGAGTGCTTCGGTGGCGGTTGTGCCTGCGGTTTTGTGGCCAATAATTTCGTCAGAGATGTAGTCGACGGCTTCACCGGCTTTGCGGACGATCAAGTCCCACCAGCTTTCGTCGCTGGAAGAGTCTGCTTGTACTTCTGGAGTTTCTTGTTCAACAACGGGCTTCCAAATGATCCAACTGTCGTCTTGGAGCGCAGAAGAGGTTGCTTCGTTTATCGAAGAAGTATTGATGGGGCTTTTATGGTTTTGTTCTTTCGGTGCTGCTGAAGCAACGCTGGTCATGCTGGCCATTAGGGCCAGAGTAAGCCCTGCGACTTGCAAGGTGCGTTTGAGTGACATGTATTTCTCCTTGGTTATGAACCGCCCTAGTGGGTGGCTTCACAGTGGAGAGAGAGATTGTCCCAATATCTAACACCCTCAAAAAATATCTCCCCGAAGTTCGTGACATGGGGTCAGACCCCATGTCACGAACTTCGGTGGTGGTTGGTCACATTGACGTAGGGAACGGTGCTTGGGGGGCTAGCGTTCTGAGGTGGCTACACGTAACGACATTCGAAACATCGCCGTCATCGCGCACGTTGATCATGGAAAAACAACTCTGGTAGATGCTCTACTGCAACAAACTGGGGCCTTTAGCGACCATCAAAAGGTCACCGAACGGGTCATGGACTCCATGGACTTGGAGCGGGAAAAAGGCATCACCATTTTGGCTAAGAACGCCTCCATCTCTCATAAAGGGGTGAAGATCAACATCGTTGATACCCCCGGCCACGCTGATTTTGGTGGTGAGGTAGAGCGAGCTATGGCCATGGTTGACGGGGTCATGTTGCTGGTTGATTCCTCCGAGGGGCCTCGGCCGCAAACCCGCTTCGTGCTTCGTAAAGCGCTTGAGGCTCAACTGTCCCTCGTGGTGGTGGTCAACAAAATAGATCGCCCCGATGCTCGTATCGCAGAAGTCCTTGACGAAATCTACGAACTGTTCCTCGACCTCGACGCCACTGAAGAACAAATTGAATTCCCCATCGTGTACACCGAAGCACGCGCCGGTCAAGCCACCATGGACCCCGCGGTACACGGCACCGACTTGCAGCCCTTGCTTGATGTGTTGATTGACGAAGTGCCTCCGCCAAGTTACGACGAAGATCACCCCGCGCAAGCTTTAGTCACCAACCTGGCTTCTTCTCCTTATGTGGGCCGCATCGCCATCTGTCGGGTAGCTCACGGCACCTTCAAAAAAGGTGCTGCCGTGGCCTGGTGCAAAGCAGACGGAACCATCGAGCCCGCCCGTATTGGTGGACTGACCATTACCGATGCCTTGCAACAAACAGAAGTAGACGAAGTGGGCCCCGGAGAAATAATGGGTGTTTCGGGCATTGAAGGCATCACCATTGGTGAAACTTTGGCTGACATCAACGACCCTCGCCCCCTGCCGGTTATCACCGTTGATGAACCCACGCTCTCGATGGCCATCGGCATGAACAACTCGCCGCTAGCCGGAGCGGACGGCACCAAATTGACGGCTCGTCAAATTGGGTCTCGGTTGGAAACGGAACTCATTGGCAACGTGGCTATTCGGGTAAAACCAACCGAACGCCCCGACATGTGGGAAGTCCAAGGACGTGGCGAACTCCAATTAGCGGTGCTGGTAGAAATGATGCGCCGTGAGGGCTTCGAGTTAACCATTGGTAAACCTGCTGTATTGACCCGAGAAATCGATGGCACCTTGCACGAACCCACCGAGCGGCTCACCGTTGACGTGCCCGAAGAACACATGGGAGCGGTAACCCAGTTGTTGGGCGAGCGCCGAGCCCGCATGCTGGACATGATCAACCACGGCACCGGTTGGGTGCGTTTGGAATACGTCATCGCGGCCCGTGCCCTCATTGGTTTCCGTACTGAGTTCCTTACCGAAACTCGCGGTACCGGCCAACTTCACCATATTTTTGAAGGCTGGGAACCATGGCAAGGCGAGTTGCGTAGCCGAAAGTCAGGCAGCGTAGTAGCCGACCGCATTGGGCCAGTCACCCCTTACGCCATGGCCAACATTCAAGAGCGTTGCAGCCTTTTTGTGGGCCCCACCGAACAGGTTTACGCCGGCATGATTGTGGGCGAAAACCCTCGCCAGGAAGACATGGACATAAACATTTGTCGAGAGAAAAAGATGACCAACGTGCGGGCTTCTTCTTCTGATGACACGGTGCGCCTTACTCCGCCGCGGCGTTTGTCTCTTGAACAAGCTTTGGAGTTCATCGCCGCCGACGAATGTGTTGAGGTAACTCCTGTCCATGTTCGTCTACGTAAAGTCAACTTGGATGCTGGTCAGCGTGCCCGGGAAACCAAAAGACTCAAAACCGTTCGGGACGGCGACTAACCTAAAACTGCCGGTCTTGACTGGCCCCTTATGACGACTCCTTTTCGTTTTTTTCGCCTGGTGCTGATCAGCCTGCTGCTCGTTGTGGCCGGGTGCTCGTCTGGCTCTGTGGCTCTTGGGGTTTCTGGGTCGTTGTCGGCTTTGTCTGCTACCACCACGACTACCACGACTACCACGACTACCACGACTACCACGGTGGCAGAGGCAACAACTTTGCGGAACATTTCAATAAAGCAGGAGCCTCTCACCTTAGAACAACTGGTCAACCGCTATTTTGCCGCCGAAGACCGGGCTTGGGCGTTGCGGGTTATTTGGTGTGAGTCTCGCTCTGAACCAGACTCAATCGGTAACACCGACATCAACAAAGCAAGTGGCGCTTCGGGTTGGTTTCAGCATTTGCCTAAATTTTGGGAAGAACGCACTATTGCTGCGGGTATCCCGGGGGCCAATATTTTGGACCCGATAGCGCAAATGACCGTAGCCGCTTACCTGCTTTATGAAACGCCACAAGGCAGCGGGCATTGGTACCCCTCTGAGCATTGCTGGCGGTAAACGTAAATCAGAGTTTAGGATAACGTTATGACCGTTGTTGAGATTGTTGGGTTGCATAAGGAGTACAAACGTTTTCGGCATGAACCCACTTTGGCTGTTGACGGGCTAGATCTCACGGTGGGTGAACCGGGCCAAGTGGTTGGTTTTTTGGGTCCTAATGGTTCAGGAAAAACCACCACCATTCGTTGCTTGCTGGGCTTGATTCGCCCCACGGCCGGCACGGTGCGGTTGCTGGGTCACGACATGCCGCATGGGGCCGCTGCTGCTTTGGATCGTGTCGGAGCTTTGGTGGAGAATCCAAAGTTTTTTGAAGAGTTCACTGGTCAACGCAACTTGCGGCTCTTGGGGCGTATCCGGGGCATCAAGACCCAATCTATTGAAGACATTTTGGCCCAAGTGGGTCTGGCTGATGCTGCCGACATGAAGGTCCGTAAATACAGCCTGGGGATGAAGCAACGCCTAGGGGTGGCCGCTACTTTGCTTAAAGACCCCGAGTTGCTGGTGCTTGACGAGCCGGCGAACGGTTTAGACCCGGCGGGCATTGTCGAAATGCGGCGCATGCTACGCGACTTGGCTGATGGCGGCAAAACCGTGTTTGTTTCTAGTCATCAACTGGGTGAGATTGAACAGGTTTGTGACGATTTAGTCATTATTGACCATGGCAAGGTGGTGGCTTCGGGGCCGGTGGATCAGATTGTGGATGCTTCGGCCATGGAAACTTCGGTTATCACCATAGACGACCCCACCGCAGCCATTGAAGCGCTTGTTGCGGCCGGTTTCGAAGCCCAGGCCAAAGCAAAAAATCAGGTAGTGGTAGAACCCGCCCCTGAGAATCCTGCCGATCTGACCAAAATATTAGCTGATGCGGGGCTTTACCTGCGGGGTTTGCGCTCCGAGGGGCGCAGTCTTGAAGAAGTGTTCTTGTCGTTGACCGAGGGCCGATCGGGGGATGTGCGCTCATGAACTTCTTTCGCCTATTGGGGAGCGAGTTTGAACGATTTCTAGCTCGCCGCATGGCTCGAGCTTTGGTGCTAGTGGTCATGGGTATTGCGCTTATTGCTGGGGTTGCGGTCTTTTTTAATCATGAGGCGGAAAATTCCAGCGCTGCCCGTCCCGCTTACAACGAGTTCTGCGTCGATGAATTATTAGATCAAATTTTTCAAGACAGCGGACGAGACCTCCCACCCGAGTTTGGTGATTTTGAAAACCTTTCAGAAGCCGAGCAGCGTGACTTGATTGGTAATGCGTGGTGTCAAGATGTCTACAGGCAGGATCGCCGCTTCCACGCCACACTGCTGCTTGACGAAGGGCAATACACCGACTGGTCTGAACAACGTCCTGTTGTTAATCGGCACATCACCGAAGTCGGAAAAGGTTTGTATTGGGGGTTGCAAGGCATTTTGCCTACTATCGGTCTCATCATCGCTTTGCTTACCGGCGGCTTGGTGGGGGCGTCGTTCTTTGGTGCTGAATACCGCTTTGGCACCATAGAACAAGTGTTGCTTTGGGAGCCTCGTCGCCACCGGGTGATCTTGGCTAAGTATCTCACAGTGTTTTTTGGGTCGGCTTTGGTGGCCATGGTGGCCTCGCTGTCGGTGGTTGTCGCCTTATGGCCTTCCGCTCTTTGGCGAGGCACAACCGAAGCGGTTGATACTCGCTTTTGGATTGATCTCATTTCGGTTACCGGGCGCATCGGGATAGCCGCTGGTTTGTTGGGGCTGATCGCCGGTACGGTGGCTATCGTCACCCGCCACACTGCCGGAGCGGTGATGGCCATGCTGGGCTACAACATCATTGGCGGTATTCTCATTGACCTCTGGTTGAGGTGGCTGCGGCCGTGGGACCCCTTCTTTAATCTTGCTTCATTTATCGGCGAAGGGGACACCTTTAAATGGAAGGATTTTGGGCGCTATCACGAACAAGTTTTTGCCAACACGTACCTTGCTGCAGGGCTTATTGGCTTAGTGTTCGCTCTCGGGTGCGTGGCGCTGGGGACCACTATTTTCCGCCGTCGAGATGTCTCTTAACCTGTTGTGAAAAACCCTGGCGTGCTTTTTCTTTGTGTGCATAATGCTGGCCGTTCTCAAATGGGAGCCGGGTGGATGTGTCACTTTGGTGGCGACCAGGTGCGAGTGTTTTCGGCGGGGTCGGCTCCGGCCAGACAACTTAACCCAGCGGCCGTAGAGGCCATGGCCGAAGAAGGTATCGATATTGCCGCTGCGCAACCACTGCACTGGACCGAAGCGTTACTGCAAGAGGTAGAGGTAGTGGTCTCGATGGGTTGTGGAGATGTTTGCCCGGTGTATCCCGGTAAACGTTATGTGGATTGGCCGTTAGATGACCCGGCGGGCCAAGACCTTGACATGGTGCGTCAAGTAAGAGAGCAAATAAAAATGAATGTTCTGTCTCTTCTTGACGAACTCATGGTGGAGGCCGTTTGATGGCTCGTTACGAAACAGAGTTTTTTTCGGTAGACGATGACCGCCACCAACTCGTAACGGCTATTGCCGAACTGGCGACTGCTGGCGACGGGTGGGTCAACCTTGAGCCCAAGGTAGACGAAGACAGCCGAGTAGAAGTTAGCGGTTTTTTTGCTTGGTTTTCGGCCCGTGGTCCGCGGGTGCCGGTGGGTACTTTTGTGGCCGGTAACGATGGGGCCCCTGCTTCGGTTGGTTTGGCCCACGGGTCAGGCCGTGGCGCTGGTGATCGGCTCGAGGACCTTGGGGTGCAAGCCCCTAGCGACTGGTCGCCTCGCCAAGATCACGCCAAGCATGGCCTGGTGTGGCAGGTTCATCCGCAAAAGGTGGATGCCGCAGCGGTAGCCGAGATTTTACTTAAGGGAACAACAGCTCTGGCCTCGGTGCCTACCATTGGTGGTTGGGTGGTCACCGTGCACCGCCCGGTCTAAGGGGTTAACTTTCAGCGATGGCCTGTTTTATGAGGCCGATGATTGCTGCGGATTCTGCTTGGTAGGCCACCGAACAATTGGGTGTTTGGTCTGAACCGTTGCCTCGTTCGTCGACCTGGGTCATTCCTCGAGTGTGGGTACCAGTGGTTTCTACATTGACGGCTCGTGGGGAAAAGGTAAAAAGCTCTGGGTGGGTAACGGCGAGCACTGCACAGGGGTCGTGCATGGCACCTGTTTCGGCTTGCAGGTGGTTGCGGTAAAAGTCGGCGTAAAACTCCAACAGATGAGTCATGGCCGCTCCGACTGGGGAGTCAACGGCTTGGCAAAAGCTTATTTCTGGAGCACCAACTTGTACCTGGTGGGTGAGGTTGAGGCCGATCATGGTTAGTGGGCTGTCGCTTTGGAACACTATTTCTGCCGCTTCTGGGTCGGCATAAATATTGAACTCTGCTCCAGCGGTTACGTTACCGAGTCCTTGGGTGCTGCCTCCCATCAAGGTGATTGAGGCCACTCGGTGGGCGAGACTTGGGTCGGCTTTCAGCGCTAAAGCGATGTTGGTGAGTGGGCCGATGGGCACTAAGTGAAGGCCCTCTTCGCTTCGGGTGGATTCCACTAAATACTCGATGGCATTTTCGGAGTCCGGGCCGCTGGTGGGCTCAGGGAGGTCAATGCCGCCTAGCCCGTCGACACCGTGTACATGGTCGGCAAAGACGGGTGTCCCTTTAAGTGGGCCTTCCGCTCCAGTATGAACTGGTACTTCAAGTCCTAATAAATCTCGCAAACGTAAAGCATTGTTGGTAGTGCAAGCCAAACTGACGTTGCCGGCCACTGTAGTGATGCCTACAAGGTCAGCCCACCGGGCCGCCGCCACGACGGCAAAGGCATCATCGACCCCTGGGTCGCAGTCCAAAATGATACGGGGGCGGTTGTTCATGCAGAGAACCTAGCCAGAAACCGATGGTAAAGAACGGTTGGGATCGGTGTTGGTTGGGTCACTCTGTTGGGGTGGCAACTGACAGCCCTAGGGGCAAGTTAGTCAGCGAGGCCGCTGTCTACGTGATGCAACCGTTTTACGGCGCCCACCAGCACCTTGCGGGCAATACGCGGGTTTTCATCAAGCAGAGTCAAAAATTCACGACGGTTTAGTGCTTCAAGCACCATGTCGGTGTCGGCGGTAACGGTAGCCATGCGAGGCACTCCAGCAATAATGCTGAGTTCACCGAAAAAATCGCCAGGGCTCAAGGTGGCCAACAATTTTCCTTTACGGCGCACCGTGGCTTGACCTTCCAAAATGATCATGAACTCACGGCCGGGTTCGCCCTCTCGAGTGAGTAGACGCCCTTCTTTTACGTTAACGGCCGCCATAAGCCGACACATGGAACGCAGCTCTGCTTTAGAAAGAGCAGAGAAAACTTGAATATCGGAAAGAGTAGTAGGGGTGTTTTTTTTCGTCATGGGGTCTCCAAATTGTTGCTCTCCCATTGTGGTAAAAGTGGGAAGAAAAAAGAGGTGAAAGTGACGGGAAACACATGTGTCGTGTGGCTCGGTTAACGAGTGCGTTGACGAAACAGACCCTCTTGAACCACCGTGGCGACATGAACGCCCTCCGGGCTAAAGACCTCGCCGGTAGCGAGTCCCCGCCCGCCGGTCAGTCCATGAGAACGGAAATCGTAAAGAAGCCACCGATCAGCTTTAGCCGGCCGATGAAACCAAATGGAATGATCCAAACTGGCGCCGATAAATAAATCGTGATAGTCGGTGTCGCTATCACGAATTTCCGTTATGCGAGGATGCGAACTCCCAATAGCGCTCATGGGCAAATCATCAGAGGCAAAAGCAAGCGCACAGCATTGCAAAACCCGGTCATCGCCGCAGTCGCCTAATACCCGCATCCACGCAGCAACCCGGCCTTTGCGTTGGACAGGGAGGCGTCGATCTACTACGACCCGCTCGTCTTCGTCGGCCCCGCTTCCGGCTTCGCCCACATCATCAGGAAGATGCGATTCTTGGATATCGGCTTGGTCTTCGTCAATCTGAAACGAACACGACAGGTTGAAAATGGCACCATCAGATTGACGAGCCACCACCCGGCGGGTCACAAAAGAACGGCCGTTGCGAATGCGATCCACTTCGTAGCGAATAGGTTCGCTGCTTACCCCACCGCGAATAAAATAAGCGTGCAGCGAATGAATGTGATGCGCGTCATCGACGGTTAGCGCCGCAGCTCGCAAAGCTTGGGCTACTACTTGGCCACCAAAAACCCGGCCCCAAGGGTACTCGGGGCTGGTGCCTACAAAGACATCCGGTCCGTGCGGTTCAAGAGTCATGAGATCAACAAAGTTTGGCATCTCAAAGTCTGGCGGTGAAGTTTGTTCAGTCATGAAGCACCATGGCGGCGTGAAGAGCCACGCCATTTACTAAGGCGTCTTCGTTGAGACGCATACGGTTGGAATGGCACGGAGCAGCGGTCAGACAGTCGGCAATATCTGTGGGGCAAACACCGAGAAAAGCCATCACCCCAGGGACCTCTTGCAACACATAAGAAAAGTCTTCGCCGCCCATCATGGGGGAAGGCAAAGAGAGAAACTTTCGGTCACCCAACGTTTGGGTACAAACCTCGGCAAAACGGTCTGCCTCCGGCGCATGGTTTACCGTCACGGGGTAACCGGTGGTGAGCGTCACCTGAGCGGTGCAATTGTGGGCCAAGGCGATTTGCGTACACACCCGTTCGATGGCCGTCCGAATAGTGCTGCGGGTTTTTTCTGAAATGCAACGAACGGTGCCTTCAAAAAAAGCGCTCTCCGGAATCACATTGCTGGTAGTGCCCGCTTCGATATGGGTGACGCTGACCAACGCGGGGTCAAAAGCGTTTATCTCACGAGTCACTGCGGTTTGCAAAGCAGTCACCATGGCCGCCAACGCTGGGATGGGGTCCACGCAAAGATAAGGAGTAGAAGCATGGCCACCCTTGCCGGTCACCGTCACCTCAAGTTCGTCAGTAGAGGCCATCAGGGTGCCGGGTCGACAAGCGGCATAGCCAGTCGGAATATTCGGCGTGATATGTAAAGCGAAAGCCCGGTCAACGCCCTCCAGTACCCCTTCGTTGATCATGACCGGTGCCCCGCCGGCCCCCTCTTCGCCGGGCTGAAACATGAAGCGCACCCGGCCTTTAAGATCTTGGCGGCGGTCGGCCAACAAACGAGCGGCCCCCACCAGCATGGCGGTGTGGGCGTCATGGCCACAAGCATGGGACCGGCCGGCTTCGGTAGAACAAAAAGCTTCGTCGGTGTCTTCAGTCATAGGCAAGGCGTCGGTGTCGGCCCGCAACAAGACGGTGGGGCCATCGTGTTCGCCTTCGAGGTCAGCGATTACTGAGGTCAACCCGTGGCCGGTAGAAACTGCCAAAGGCAACCCATGGAGGGCATCCATAATTTTTTGTTGAGTGCGGGGGTTTTCTAGCCCCAACTCTGGGTGCTGATGCAGATCGCGACGCAAAGCAATCACCTGGTCGGCCACTCCAACAGCCTCGTCGAGAAGTTCGTTCATGGCTTTATCATGGCCGAAAAAAAGCCACTTGCCATGGTTGGCTGCGTTAACCAACGGTTATTTTGGTGACAACCCCATCAACAATGTCGGCGTTTATTCGGTCTTGCCGGTAATCCTCAGTGATGGCAAAGCGTTCACCGTCGCGAGAAACCACCCGAAATGCGTAGTTGGCGTTATGGGCGTTGGCTTCGGCCTTTGTTTCGCTGAGGCCAACCAGGTTTTGCCAAGCAGGGTTTTCAATGGGTTCAAGCATGATGCTTGGCCCGTTGCTTATGTAGAGTTCTACTAACTGTTCAACGTCGCCGGCAACCGAAAAAGGTTCGGCCAACAGGTCGACAAACTCATCCCAATCAGGAGTCTCGCAGAGCATGGCGGTTATGGATATTTGGCTTGTCACAAAGACTGTTTTCTCTTCGGCCCAAGACCACTGGCCGCCGTACCCGTTGCACCCTGCATTACCCGCGAACAGGTGGTCCTCATGAAAAGTAAGCGTTGCCTCAACGGGCGGTGGGACTACCACATCGTCGTAACGTAGGCCGACCACTTGCCAAGTTTGGTTTAAGAAGAGATCAAGATCAGCGGCGAGCCGTGTGGGCTGAGATAAAAGAACAATGGTGCCGTCGCTGGCTTCAAGGTAGACGAAACCTTCGCTGGGTTGAGAAAGAGAAAATGGTTTAGCTAGAAAGTCTAAAAACTCAAACCAGTCGGGGGTAGCGCAGCCCATTTTGGTGGCCATCCACTGGCTAATGACCATTGTTTCATTATTTGAACCCCAAGACCACTGGCCTTGATAAGTGTTGCAACCGGCGTTACCAGAAAAGGTTTGGTTTTCGTTGAAGGTCAGGGTTACTCCAGTTGGGGCTGGCCCCACCACGTCACCTTGTTGCCATTGAATGACCCGCCAAGTTTGGTTAAGAAAAATCGCTGTGGCGAGAGGAGCGGGGGTCGAGGAAGTCGGCGCTTGAATAGAAGTGGTCGGCGTTTGGGTCGGGGAGGTCGGATCGACCGTGGTGTTGCTGCTCGAACAAGCGGCGAGCAGGAGAAGAAAGCTAATTAGAGTGGCGAAATGTTTGTTTATCATGTGGGTCCTTTTCGAGGATGCTTACCTATGTTAAGACGTCGCCGGTGGCCGAGTTGGTTCCCGCTAAAAGAAAAAAGCATGATGGTGTCATGCGTGCAGCAGTAATCACCGAACACGGTGGCCCGGAAGTTCTTCAGATTCAAGACATTCCTGCCCCGCAACCCAAGCGAGAAGAAATATTGGTAGATGTGGTAGCCAGCGCCCTCAACCGCGCCGACCTGTTGCAACGTATGGGGCTTTACCCTGGCCCCCCAGCTGACTTTGAGGTGCCGGGGTTGGAGTTCTCTGGTGTGGTGGCTGATCTCGGCCCAGAGGTAACCCGATGGTCAATCGGTGATCGAGTCATGGGCATTACCAGCGGAGCGGCCCACGCCGAACAACTGGTAACTCACCAAGACCTCGCTATGGAAGTGCCATCGGCCATGAGCCTGCTAACGGCCGGCGCATTGCCCGAAGTATTCATTACCGCATGGGATGCTTTGGTCTTACAAGGAGGGCTACAAGCCGGGCAAACCGCATTGGTGCACGCCGGGGCCTCGGGGGTAGGTACGGCGGCTATCCAAATTTGCCGGTACCTGGGCGCCAAAGTGGTAGTGACCGCTTCGGGACCCAAAGTCGGTCGCTGCACCGAATTAGGTGCCGACCTGGCCATTGATTACACCAGCCAAGACTGGGTGGCCGAAGTCAAAGCATTTACCGAGGGCCAAGGGGCCAACGTGGTGCTCGACGTTATCGGCGGAGACTACCTCGAAAAAAATGTGCGCTCCTTGGCCACCAAAGGAACCATTGTTCAAGTCGGGGTCATGGGCGGCGGTAAAGCCACCTTTTCTTTAGGGATGCTGCTGCCCAAACGAGCCATCCTGCGAGGCACCGTATTGCGGGGGCGCTCAACAGAAGAAAAAATAGCAGTCAGCCAAGCGTTCTCAGAGCAAATACTGCCCGGTTTCATCAACGGAGCATTAGAAGTAGTGGTGGACCGCCGGTTTAGCCTCGACGCTATTGCCGAAGCACACGCCTACATGGCCAGCAACGCCAACGTGGGGAAAATTGTTTTAGAAATATCACCCGAAGGCGTTAACTAGCTCGCGGTAAAGCCGGGGACATCGCGGGCTGCGTGCCCGGTGTAAATTTGCCGCGGCCGAGCAATACGTGACTCTTGTTGCAACATTTCGTCCCAATGAGAAAGCCACCCCGGGGTGCGCCCTATAGCGAAAAGCACGGTGAACATTTCGACCGGGAAGCCCATGGACTGGTAAATCAAACCCGAATAGAAATCAACGTTGGGGTACAAACTGCGGCTCACAAAATAGTCGTCAGCCAAAGCCACCTCTTCAAGCTTGAGGGCAATATCCAAAAGAGGGTTTTTGCCGGTTACCTCAAACACTTGGTGAGCGGTCTCTTTAACAATGACTGCTCGAGGATCAAAGCTCTTATACACCCGGTGGCCGAAGCCCATTAAACGGCCTTCGCCGGCTTTAACCGACTTAATGAAGTCGTCTACCTGGTCAAAGGACCCAATGTCTTCGAGCATGCGCAACACGGCCTCGTTGGCGCCACCATGGCGAGGGCCATAAAGAGCCGAAGCGGCCGAAGCCACGGTGACGTAAGGGTCGGCATGAGAACTGCCCACTACCCGAGCCGCCGTAGTGGAACAATTTTGTTCATGGTCAGCATGAAGCACAAACAACAAGTCCATAGCATCACGCAAAACCGGGTCAACCTCGTAACTGCGGTCAGGGTTGCAAAACATCATGGTCAAAAAATTGCTGGTGTAATCCAAATCTGGGTCCGGCTGTACATACGGGGCGCCGATGCTTTTGCGGTAAGCGCTGGCCGCCAAAGTCGGCATTTTTGCAATGAGGCGCAACATTTGGGTACGGCGTACCGCAGGGTCGTCAATGTTTTTGCCTTCAGGGAAGAAGGTAGACAAAGCAGCCACCGCCGAAATCAAAACCCCCATAGCGTGGGCATCGTCGCGGAAACCTTCCAAGATGCGCTTATGGAAATTTTCGTGGATAGGCGCTTCGGCAAAAATCTCTGCGTTAAAGGTGGCGAGTTCGTCGTCGGAGGGGAGTTCGCCAGAGACCAGCAAATAGCAAACCTGCAAGAAACTTAAAGTCGGAGCCACTTGCTCAATGGGGTAGCCGCGGTAGCGCAAAATGCCGGCCCCGCCGTCAAGGTCGGTGATGGAACTCACGGCACCAGCGGTAACACCAAACGATGGGTCGGTAAACCAAACGCCCGGCAAGAGACTGCCCCAGGCCTTGGCGTCAACGCCACCATTTTCAATGGGGATTTCGACGGTTTGGCCGGTGCGGTTATCTGTGATGCTGATGCTTTCGGACACAGGGGCCTTTCTTCGCTTATACGGTCAAAATTCGTTACTTTCTGACTTTACGGGGTTCTGCGCTGCTTAGCGGCATGAAAGACGCGAAAAAAGGCGAAATTTATATTTATGCGGTGAAGACGGTTAAAGCGGGGTGTTGTCGTGGCGCCGCCGAGGAAGACGCTCACGTTTACCACTCAACAGCATCAAAGCATTAGTAAGTTCTTTACGAGTCTCTGAGGGGTCGATGACCCGATCAACCGTCCCTCGTTCCGCTGCGATATAAGGGTTCAACAAACGTTCCTCGTAAGCCGCCACCAAAGCCACCCGCTCATCTTCGTCAGCCTGGCGATGTAAAATCTCTACCGCCCCCTTGGCCCCCATGACCGCAATCTCCGCAGTAGGCCAAGCCAACATTAAATCGTTACCCATGTAACGAGAATCCATCACAATGTAAGCACCGCCATAAGACTTGCGTAAGGTCACGCACACCCGAGGCACGGTGGCCCGAGCGTAAGCAAAGGCCATTTGGGCGCCGTAGCGGATCATCCCTCGCCACTCTAAATCTTTGCCGGGGTAGAACCCAGACGTATCTACCAAAGTAACGAGCGGCAAATTGAAAGCATCGCAAAAAGCCACGAACCTTCCGCCTTTTTGCGACGCAGGAATATCAAGAGTACCCGCAACCGATTGCGGTTGGTTAGCCACAATGCCCACCGACTGACCCCCCAAACAAGCGAAAGCAGTCACCAAGTTGGTAGCAAAAGCAGCGCGCGGTTCTAAATAATGGCCATGGTCAACCAAGCTTTCGATGACGTGCCGCACGTCGTAACTGCCGGTTGGCGAATCAGGAATGAGCTCGGCCACTTCTGGAACCAAACGGTCCAACGGGTCAGAACAAGGCCACCGAGGGGGAAGGTCATGCAAACTGTCGGGCAAAAAAGTTAACAACTCAGCAAGCAACTCATCAGCGGCCTCTCGGTCAGGCGCGGTGAAATGAGCAACACCAGAGATTCTCGCGTGCTGCGAAGCGCCTCCCAACCTTTCTGCGGTGAGGTCTTCGCCAGTGTATTGGCGCACCATATTGGGGCCACTAATAAAGGCGTAAGCATCGTCAACCATGATGACCAGGTCAGCAAGACCCAACAAAAGAGCCGGACCAGAAACCGCCGGGCCAGTGACACAAAAAATAAGTGGAACCACCCCAGAGCACTGCACAAACTCACGAGCGGCGGTGCCCCAGCCATGAATGCCAGCCACCCCGTGGGCTACATCGGCGCCACTGGAACTCAAATGGCAAACCAAAGGAAGCGACTGACGCCGAGCCATACGGGCCGCCTCGGCGAGATTTTCCCCATCAACAGGAAGCAACGCACCAAGATTTTCTCCGCCTACCTCAACACGGACCACACGCCGACCATCAAGGGAAGCCACGCCAAAAGACACGTTCCCGCCAGTACCAGACCGCAAAGCCAGCGAAGCAGCAGGTGAAGAAGAAACTTGGGACACGTTTAGGGCGATCTCTCAGGAGTAAGTAAGGGATTAGGGGACAACGGTACCTTAGACCGCTCGGACAATGATCAGTGATCAAAGGCCAAGTAAACCCCCGGCTGCAAAGGAGCAATGTCGCTCACCACGCCGGACAACACCTCAATGGTGGAACGAACCGGAGTAGACGGGGTAGTGCGTTGGTTAAAAGTTAAGCCCACCGATCGCCGGGTAAGCCCATCGATACGAATGAGCACCCAGTTGTCGTCGGGATGGTCAAAAGCTGCACTGGCCGGCAACAAGGCCGGGGCATGGCCTTGGAGGGCTAAGGAAGCCAGCAGCCGTAGACCGTCAACTTCTGCAGAAGGTTCAAGGTGAATCCCGATAGAAGCGAGTTCTTTATCTACGGCATCGCGAAAGGTCGTGCCCGCAGGGGTAAGCATGATGGGGTAGTCAGCGAGTTCACGAATGGTGATGGTTTTTCGGTTGGCCCACGGATGATCACGAGGCGCAATGATCACCCGCTCCTCTTCGAAAAGGTTCAACGTAGATAAGCCGGCACCAACCACCGGGGTGTTCACCACAGCCATATCTAGTTCACCGTTAGAAATGCGAGAGAGAAGCGAGGTGGTGGTGGCATCAACCAACATGGGCCGCAACGCTGGGTAGAGATCGTTGAGTCGCTGCAAAAGTGGGTTAGCCAGCCAACGAGCGGTGGTCCCGATGCAGCCGATACGCACCAAGCCAGCGACCTCGCTACGCATGGAAGCGATGTCATCGGTTATGGCTTGAAGTTCGTTACGAATACGCTGAGCGCGTTCAATGACGGCGTGACCTTCTGCCGTAGGCGACATAGTACGGCGGTCGATGAGCACAGTTTCTAGCTCAGCTTCAAGACGAGCGACATGGGTTGACACGTTGGACTGCACAGTATGTAAAGAGCGGGCAGCCCCCGAAAAGCTTTGGTGGTCTGCTACGGCAAGAAGGTGAGTGAGTTGGCGAAGGTCCATCGCTAAGAATGATGCCACGAGCAAAGCCATATTTGCTACCGATGGGTGGATGTGTCTTAAAAAGATACAGAAGTGCGACAAAAGGGAAAACCCTCTAGGATTTCCTGCAAGAAGCCCCTAAACGGCAATAAAGCTTTTTCTTTGACTATGACCACCACCCTCGCCATACACCTCGGACCGTCCCTCGCCCATGCGGCCATAGATAAAAACGGCCGAATTGATCTGATTGCCTTAGGCGGTGACCAGGCAGGAATGCCCATGGTGCTCCACGTGGATGCTGAAGGGGCAGTGGTCGCAGGACGTTCAGCACTTGAACGAGGCGCAAAAGACCCCCAAGGTCTGCTCGAAGACCCCATCGGGGTTTTAGCAGATAGTCAAACGGTAGAAATAGCCGGACGCACCATGACCGGCGAAGTACTTCTCGCCCATTTGCTGACCCAAGTGCATGCCCAAAGCATTCAGGTGCTTGATGGCGCTCCCGACGAAACCTTGGTGGTGCTGACCGCCGGTGGCCCCGACCAAAGTATTTATGCCGCAGCAACCCAACGAGCACTCATGGGCAAAGTCGAGTTCGTAAACGAAACCCGAGCGTGGTCAGCCATGGCAACCCACGGGCCGTCAAACGCTGATAGCGAATTATCGGGCGTTCTCGGCGGGCTCTTTTGGAAGCGCCACGGTGACGCCCCCGCGGCCCCCAAAGGCCGAGTAACTCGCGAAGACCTTGGCCACGAAGCACCCACCACTACCCGGGTACCCCAACCCCCGCCAAGCGTAATCTCAGTAGGTTCCCGATCAGTTTTCGAAGAAGCGGCCCCCGTCTCTTTACGACGCAAACGTCGCTCGCCTTGGGTCATCCTCGCTCTCCTGGCGGTGATAGGTCTCGGCGTCGTTGCTGCCCTCGCAGCCACGGGTGGCCAAGAAAAAGCCCCCATGGTGATCACCCCCGCAACCTCCACCTCAACGACCACCAGCACCACTACCACGCTGGCCTCCACCACTACCTTTACCCCGGTCGAAGAAACCACCACCTCCACCTCAACGACCACCAGCACCACTACCACGCTGGCCCCTACCACTACCACTACCACTACCTTGCCTCCTCTCGGTCAAGTAACCATGACCCCGGTAGGGCTTTTGCTAGACGCCCTTGAAAGCGACCGCAACATGGTGGCCTTCGGCAACCCAGTGGACGACGTATTACTCACCTTCCAAGAAGCATTCGGAGCACCAGATTCCGACACCGGCTGGCAAGAAAACGCCACCTGTTTTGCTCCCATGGTACGAACCGTTACCTACGGCGACAAAGAAATTGTTTTCGCCGACCAAGACATAGATGACGGAGAACCCGGCATAGGGGCCACTTTCGAGCAATGGTATATTTCTGGCCCCTGGGCCGTGGAGTCATCAATCTGGACACTAAGCCGCATCGGCATTGGGTCCACCGTGGCCGACATACGCATGGCTTACCCAGGCAATTTCTCCATTGGCTTGGCCATCGACGGAGACCTCTCCGGGTTCTTTACCTTTGATTCCACCGGAAGCGACGATGGTGTTTATGGTTTGAGCAACACCACCGAAGACACCGGAATCGTGCTCGACATGTGGGCCGGAAACGTGTGCAGCCGAATTTTGAGTTAACCGCTGGTAAGCGTCGGGTACACAATGGCTAAAGCCAGCAAAGCCCCTCCAGCCACCACCAAAACTTTCCACCACCACGGAGCACTGCTCATGGTTGAGACACCGCGGCTTGTGCCCTCAACAAGGCCGGCACAAAAAGATTGGGCTGGGTGGTGCACCCCACGTGGTCCGCTGGCACCTCAAAAATTGTCGGGTCACTAAGAGCAGCCACAAGAGCCTCTTGGCGAAAAGGAGCCACCACGGTGTCTTCAGTAAAAGAAACCACCGCCGTGGGTACGGCCAAGTCACCAACCCAAGAAGAAGAATCAAAATCACCAAGCGCCCCGCCTGCTTCTAAAATCCGATGCAACTGCCCGGACTTAACCTCCTGATTAGCCCAAGCATCAAATTCTGGATCACCAATGCCGAGAGCACCGCCCCGAGATTCGGTGATTCGCTCAACAAGTTTCCACATCAAACCCGGAAAGAATAAAGCAAAAGGAGCCAAAAAACTCATAACCCGATGGTCCCGTTTTTCCCGAGAAGATTCAGCAAAACGTGTAGCAGTAGCGCACAAAACCAAACCCTCCACCAAGCCCGGATGGCGGCGAGCCAGCAGTTGAGCCACCGCACCTCCCATGGAATATCCCACAACAACAACCGAGTCCACGCCCAAAGCAGCGATCACCTCTGCCGCATCATCGGCGCAACCCTCAAGAGAAAAACGGCGGCGGCCTCGAAAACCATGCTGGCCATGGCCGTGGTGGTCCCACGCAATAATACGCGACACACGACCCAGCGCTTCATAAGAACGACACCAATTAAGGTCAGCGTTCACCGACCAGCCATGCAGCAACACCACCGCCGGTTTATCTGGGTCGGTGACCAAGGGACCAGAATCTCGTACACGAAGCGAACGACCCGAAGGTAGCTCTATTGTTCGCCAAGGCGGAGCGGCCGCCAATTCTGTTGCAGCGGCCGGCATGAATTACTCGCCAATACCGATGATTCGCACCTGCAGATCACCGTTAGGCGCCGCAAAAGTCACTTCCTGACCCACCGAAGCCCCCAAAAGAACTTCCCCCAAAGGAGAACGAGGAGAAACCACGACAATGTCATCACGTTGCTCTTCGATAGAACCAACCAACATGCGTTCTGGCTCATCATCGCCCTCATAAAGAACTGTAACGGTCACCCCGGTAGTGACCTCATCAACCGGGCCTACAGGGCTTTCCACGATCTCGCAGTCTTCAAGGACGCTTTCAAGATGCATAACGCGGCCCTCCATTTTTCCTTTTTCTTCTTTCGCAGCGTGATAATCGCCGTTTTCGGAAAGATCTCCAAGTTCACGAGCCGCTTCGATTTTACGAGCAATGTCAATACGCCCCCGAGTGGTCAGGTCGGTGAGTTCGGCCAGTAAACGGTCGTGAGCTTGTTGAGAAAGATGATGTATCTGAGGCATACGGCGATGGTAGCCCTCGGAAGAGGTTACGCCACGTTCCTTTGAAGCGATCGTTATCCATTTGACTGCCCCGGGGGGCGACTTGCTACACTCTTCACCATGAACAAAACACCGTCGGTAATTATTATTTTGTAGCGCACGCCTTTTGGTGTGCGCTTCGACCGTCCACTTAGTGGGCGGTTTTTTCTTTACCCTCGGATTCAACAAAACGACAACCAGCAAACAGGAGCAAGCAAGTGGCACATCGCATAGGAATCATCGGCGGTGACGGCATTGGCCCCGAGGTCATAGCCGAAGGACTCAAGGTAATCAGCGCGGCTGGTGTCACCCTAGACACCGTGGACTACGACCTCGGTGGGGAACGCTACGGCCGCGACGGCACGGTTCTGCCCGACAGTATTATCGAAGAATGGCGCAGCCTCGATGCCCTTTACCTCGGAGCAGTAGGGACACCAGCAGTGCCCCCAGGGCTCATCGAGCGCGGGTTGCTGCTCAAAATGCGTTTCGAGCTTGACCTCTACATCAACCTTCGACCATTTCTTTTTTCAGAAAAAAATATTGACTTTCAAGTCGTGCGCGAAAACACCGAAGGCACCTACGCCGGCGAAGGCGGATTCTTACGCAAAAACACTCCACACGAAATAGCCACCCAAGGGTCAGTTAACACCCGCCGGGGTGCCGAACGCTGCATCCGTTTTGCTTTCGACCTTGCAGCGAGCCGCCGAGGACACCTCACCTTGGTACACAAAACCAACGTGTTGACCTTTTCCGGCGACCTCTGGGAACGCACCTTCAACGAAGTCGCCGCCGAATACCCCAACGTAGAAACGGCCTACAACCATATTGATGCGGCCTGCATCCATTTTGTGCAAGCACCCGAACAATACGACGTCATCGTGACCGACAACTTGTTTGGCGACATCCTCACCGACCTCGGGGGAGCGGTAGCCGGAGGCATCGGCTTAGCAGCCTCCGCCAACCTCAACCCAGACCGCACCAGCCCCTCCATGTTCGAACCCGTTCATGGCTCAGCCCCCGACATCACCGGACAAGGCATCGCCAACCCCACGGCCGCCATCTTGTCGGGCGCCATGATGCTGGACTTCCTCGGTGAAACAGTTGCCGCGAAAAACATTAGAGCAGCCTGCGCTGACCCAGAAACCCAAGTCGAAGGCACCGTAGCCATCGGCGACGCAATAGCCCAACGAGTTCACTAACCCCAAATCTCAAGAGAAAGAAAAGCACATGCCCCTCGAAAAAGCAGACAAAATATGGATGAATGGTGAGCTGGTAAATTGGGACGACGCCACGGTGCATGTCCTCACCCACACTTTGCACTACGGCAACGGCGTTTTTGAAGGCATCCGTGCCTACGAAACCGACCGAGGCCCAGCCATTTTTCAACTTCGGCCGCACATTGAACGATTGTTTCAATCGGCCAAAATACTTTTCATCGACATCCCCTGGACAGTCGACCAACTCGTTGAAGCCACCTTGGAAACAGTACGAGTCAACGGCTTTTCCTCCTGCTACATCCGCCCTCTGGCCTACCTCGGGTACGGCGAGATGGGCCTCAACCCCTTGCCCTGCTCCGTTGACGTTTCCATCGCCTGCTGGCCATGGGGCTCCTACCTGGGCGACGACGGGGTAAAAAATGGCGTGCGCATGATGATCTCCTCCTGGCAACGCCACGACCCCAACGCCATGCCACCCGCCGCCAAAGGCTGCGGCCACTACATCAACTCGCAAATGGCCAAAGTGCAAGCCATAAAAGCCGGCTACGACGAAGCCATCTTGCTGTCACCTCAGGGCTATGTTTCTGAATGTACCGGCGAAAACCTGTTCGTAGTCCGAGATGGAGGCATCGTGACCCCACCCACCTCGGCCGGAGCGTTAGAAGGCATCACCCAAAAAACAGTGCGACGTATCGCCGAAGACCTCGGCATTCCCTACAGCCAAGGCAACATTTTGCGCAGCGACCTTTACATCGCTGACGAAGCATTTGTTTCGGGCACCGCAGCAGAAGTAGTACCCATCCGCTCAGTTGATGACCGAGAAATCGGCGACCCAGGGCCCATCACCCAAGTCATCCAAGAAGGCTACTTTGCTGCAGTACGCGGCCAAAGCCCTCAATACACTGAATGGAACGACTACGTAAATGCCTAACCCCGGGGGCACCCCAAAGGCCGTAGATATCTACGACACCACGCTGCGCGACGGTGCTCAACTGGAAGGCATCTCGTTCACCGTGGACGACAAACTGCGTATCGCCGAGCAACTCGACCGTCTGGGCGTGCACTACATCGAAGGTGGTTGGCCGGGCGCCAACCCCAAAGACGTAGAGTTTTTTGAGCGGGCTAAAACCGAATTGAACCTCAAACAATCTCGTTTGGTGGCTTTCGGCTCTACCCGCCGCGTAAACGGCGAAGCAAAAAACGACCCCACCCTGGCCAACTTGGTGGCCTCGGGCACTCAAACGGTGTGCATCGTGGGGAAGTCCTGGGACTATCACGTAACCGAAGCGCTACGCACCACCCTGGAAGAAGGGGTGGCCATGGTGGCCGACTCCATTCGGTACTTAAAAGAACAAGGCCTCGAAGTGTTCTTTGATGCCGAACACTTTTTTGACGGCTACCGAGCCAACCCAACGTTTGCTTTAGACGTCTTGCAAGGTGCTGTCGACGCCGGCGCCGACTGCTTGGTTATTTGCGACACCAACGGCGGAACGCTGCCCGACGAAGTAGAGCGCACGGTGACCGAGGTAGTAGCCAAATTCTCGACCCCCATAGGCGTGCACTTTCATAACGACACCGGTTGCGCCATTGCCAACACCATGATCGGGGTCAAGGCCGGCGCCACCCAAGTACAGGGCACCATCAACGGCTATGGCGAACGAGTAGGGAACTGCGACCTGATACCGGTCATCGCCAACCTCAGCCTCAAACTGGGCATAGAAACTTTGCCCGAAGGACACTTAAAAGAAATCACCTCGGTGGCCCATCACGTGGCCGAAGTAGCCAACTTTGCCGCCGACCCACAACAGCCCTACGCCGGGTCCACCGCCTTCGCCCACAAAGCAGGGCTCCACACCAGCGCTATTGCCCGTCGCCCCGACGCCTACGAACACATTGACCCCGACCTGGTTGGAAACGGCACCCGGTTCTTGGTTTCCGAAATGGCCGGACGAGCCACCATTGCCCTACGGGCCGAACAACTGGGCCTCAACTTAGAAACCGAAGTCCTGGGCGAAGTAGTAGAAACGCTTAAAGACCTCGAATATCGGGGCTACCACTTCGAAGCAGCCGACGCCTCGTTAGAACTTTTGATGCGGGCCGCTGGCGGTTGGGAACAAGAGTTCTTTCAACTGGAATCTTTCTCCGTGCAGGTTGGTCATCATTCAGGAAGCGGAAGCCGAGCATGGAACGACGTAGCGGTAGAAGTAGAAACCGAAGCCACCGTGACCATAACTTTAGATCAACAATCGGTGACCGCTACCGGAAGCGGCAACGGTCCAGTAAATGCTCTCGATGCGGCTTTACGCAGTGCCCTCGGTGACCGCTACTCGGCCATAGACACTTTGCGGCTCACCGACTTCAAAGTACGGGTGCTAGAAACCGGGCGAGGCACCGGCGCCGTCACCCGAGTGCTGCTCGATACCACCAACGGCGAAGACACCTGGACCACCATCGGCGTGTCAGAAAACATTATTGAAGCCTCCTGGCAAGCCTTGGCCGACTCCATGGTTTACGGACTCTTGAAGGAAGAAAACAAACTATGAACACTTCCGCCTTTCGGCGCACCCTGCTCGCCGAGGGCGTCGGCACTATGTTTTTGCTCATCGGCGTGGTCGGTTCGGGCATTATGGCCCAACGACTCTCACCCAACGACGTAGGGCTGCAACTCTTTCAAAACGCCGCCGCTACCGCCGGGGTACTGGTGGCCATCATCTCAATATTTGGCACCATCTCCGCTGACTTCAACCCAGCAGTCACCCTTGGCGCATGGGCGCTCGGCCATCGAGAAGGGCGCCAAGTGGCTCCCATGGTGGTCGCCCAAGTAGTGGGCGGAGCCATCGGCTCAATGCTGGCCAACCTTATGTTCGACCTGCCCGCCGTAGTGTGGTCAACCACCGAACGCACCGGCAGCAACCTTTGGCTTTCTGAAGTAGTAGCCACCGTAGGGCTCTTGCTGGTGGTGTTTAGTTTGGTGCGAACCGCTCGTTTGTCGGCCATTCCATATGTGGTCGGCGCCTACATCGGTGGGGCGTATTACTTCACCTCATCTACCAGTTTCGCCAACCCCGCCGTCACCGTGGCCCGTACCTTGTCTGACACCTTTGCCGGGATCGCCTGCAGTTCGGCCCCCATGTTTATTGCTATGCAACTGGTAGGGGTAGCGATAGCAATAGCGTTAATCCGCCAACTGTTTCCGCAACAAGACTAAGCCGGGCACTGGTCAGTAGCCGGCTGGCCAGCAATGCGCTGGTCAAGCCATTCAATCAGTTCTGACCAGTAAGCGCCCACCGCAGCGGAATGCCCAAACCCTGGGTAAACCCGTCGTTCTAAAGCTTGGTGACCATCAAGAGCGCAGAGCTGGTCAAGGAGCCACTCGCTGCTAATAACTGGGATCTGTTCGTCGGCATCGCCGTGCAAGATAAGGACCGGGGTTTGGTTGGGGAGTTGATTGGTGTCGTTCTCAATGAGGCGAGCGTTCCATTCGGGGAGAGCAAAAATGTCGTCTACAGCAACAAAATCGTCGTAAGCGATCGGGTTAAAGACTTCAAAAATATGGCCCGTGCAGCCCTTTTCGAGTTCGTCAAGGAGGCCAAAGTAGTCAGCGCTGATGACCGTGGAGAGGTCAAGATCTGGGTAAGCGGTGGCCAAACCAGCAGCCACCATGACTAAATATCCTTGAAAATCGCTACCAGTAAGGAAGTCTTTCAAGAGACCCATTTGGCTGGGGGGAGCACCAGCGCCCACCCCTACTAAGTCAAGTTCGGGGGCAATCTCTTGCCACCGTTCTGCCACGTGCATCGCCGCATGACCGCCTTGCGAGTGGCCCCATACCACCAACGGGCCGGTGGCGTTAAGTTCCGGAATGGTTTGTGCCGCACGCACAATGTCAAAAGCGCCTTGGGCTTCGCTTTCACCCACCATGTAAGGGTGGAGCCCCGGCCCGCCCATCCCTTCGTAGTCGGTGGCTACCAGTATCCACCCTTTGGCTAAAAGCGGGTTCAGCAGTTCAAGAAAGTACGAGTCAACCTCTGCGTCCGCAAACGATAAAGAAGGAGCGCACTGATCGGCCATGCCGGTGGTTCCGTGCGTAATGGAAAGCACCGGGCGAGGTCCATCGGCAGCTTCGGCAGAGGCTAAAATAGTCCCAGTAACCTCAATAGGTTCACCGGTCACTGACTGCGAACGGTAAGTGATGTTCCAACCGAGGGTGTCATCTGACCCAAAATTGATTTCTTCAGATGCCAAGATGGCGCCCAAAACTGCCTCATCGTCAGAAGCCTGAATTTGAACACTGCGAGGAGCGGCAGTGGTCGTAGGGGCGACGGTCGTAGTGGCTGGAGCGGCAGTGGTCGTAGGGGCGACGGTCGTAGTGGTTGGAGCGGCAGTGGTCGTAGGGGCGACGGTCGTAGTGGTTGGAGCGGCAGTGGTCGTAGGGGCGACGGAAACTTCTGTATTCCCACACGCACCCGCCACTAAGGCAAAGGCTAAAAAGATAGATGGGTAAGTAATTTTTTTCATCACCTAGTGTGCCAGATAAATAGCCTGAGTTAGTTATTGGGTAGATAGCGTTCGGACAATGGCGAGCGCTCCGGTAAAAGATTCTGCAGAAAATCAACCATTTGCTGGGTTCGACTGGCTGCTCCTTTTAGCCGCCGCGGGCATTTGGGGTTCCTCGTTTTATTTCACCGATATTGCTCTAAGGGCAGAACACCCCGGACTGATTACCTGGCTGCGGGTGCTCTTTGGCTTTTGCACCATCATGGTGTTCCCCGCCTCACGGCGCCCAGTAGAAGCCACAGACCACAAAAAACTGTTGCTCCTCGGCGTAACCTGGATGGCTTTCCCGCTCACTTTGTTTCCGATAGCACAACAATGGATTAACTCGTCGCTGACCGGCATGCTCAACAGCGCGATGCCGGTCATGGCGGTAATGGTCGGGGCCACCGTGTTCAACACCCCCACCCATCGAAAACAATTAACCGGCGTAGCGGTGGGGATTCTTGGCATTCTCATGATCGGCTTACCCGCCGCCTCAGGAGACACCACCACCGCTTTGGGAGTTATTTTAGTGGTGGTAGCTGTTTCGTCTTACGGGGTAGCGGTACACATCGCTGGGCCCCTGCAAAGAAAGTACGGGTCGCTGGCCGTGTTGTCTCGTGCCTTGGCGGTAGCGGTTGTGGCGGTCACTCCCTATGGAATCGTTGGCCTGCTGGATTCAACGTGGGCGGTAGATGCCGTGGTCAGCAACCTTATTTTGGGAGTAGGAGGCACGGGTTTTGCTTTTGTAGCGGCGGCCACCTTGACCGGTCGAGTAGGAGCGGTTCGCATGTCAATCGTCACCTACCTCGTTCCGGTGGTAGCCATAGTCTTGGGTCTTTTTCTGTTAGATGAGACCCTGCAAACCTGGCAACTGGTGGGGTCCGGCACGCTAATAGTTGGCGCTTGGATGACCACACGGCCCGCTGAGTAACGCTCGCTCCGCTAGATTTACCTTATGAGTTCATCAATGGTCCATCGTCACCGCAACGTACAAGGCGGCATTGAACGTGCTGCCGTGTTTGGGGTAAGTGACGGATTGGTCTCCAACGTGGCGCTTATCCTCGGCATCGCCGGAGCCAGCGCAGACCCCTCCATGGTGCGGGTCGCTGGAGTATCGGGGCTACTCGCCGGGGCTATTTCTATGGCCGCCGGAGAATACGTTTCGCTCAAAGCCCAAGCGGAATTAGTAGAACGCGAATTAGCCATCGAACGAGTTTCCTTGGCCGAAAACCCAGAATTTGAGATCGCTGAACTGGCCGCCATCTATCAAGAAAGAGGACTGAGCGCAGAGCACGCCGAAACAGTGGCTCGAGAGTTGATGACCGACCCCGAAGTGGCGTTAGAAATCCACGCTCGAGAAGAACTCGGCGTTGACCCTTCCCAAGTAGGTGACCCCATCGGAGCAGCCCTGACGAGCTTCGCCGCTTTTGTAATCGGAGCGTTTATCCCGCTTGCCCCCTGGATATTTGGCGCAGGGTCTTGGGCCGTTGAAGCCTCCGTGGGCTTGGGAATAGGGGCTTCGGCAGGGGTAGGAGGGCTCTTGGCGTGGCTTACCGAACGCTCCATGTGGCGTACCGTGTTACGCCAAGTTTTGGTAACCAGTGGGGCCTGTGGCGCTACTTACCTGGTCGGCAGTTTGTTAGGCATCGCGGTTAGCTAACTGGCTCAACGTAAATAGGGTGAGCGCTGGGCACCACAAGACGAATGTCTTGCTCAATGCGGTCAATGGTCTCGGCGATGCCTACTCCGTCAAGGGTGGCATCGAAAACAACTTTTGCGCCAACCAAAATATCGTCAGGTCCCAGGTGCTGGGTTCGCAAATGGATCAACTGCTCAACTCCAGTGGTTTCGGTGATGGCTTTCGTTATGGCTTGCTGGTCGGGGTCAGAAACCGCTTCGCCAATAAGCAGGCTTTGCATTTCACGAGCTAGCACAGTGGCAATAGCAAATAGCAACAAACCAATGATCAGGGTGCCGGCGCCGTCCCAACGAGGCTGGCCGGTTATTTCGCTTAAAACCACCGCACTTAAGGCAATAAGTAACCCCAGCAGCGCACCGACATCTTCAAGCAGCACCACCGGGAGTTCTGGTTTTTTGGCTTGGATCACGTACCTCCACCACGTTTGGTCTCCCCGTTCATGGTTGGCTTCCTTCACCGCAGTGCGTAAAGAAAAGCTCTCTAACAACAAACCCAGTAACAAAATACCGATAGCCCACTGCACGTTTTCCAGGGCATGAGGATTACGAAGTTTCGCTACCCCCTCGTAAATAGCGAAAGCAGCTCCGGCGGTAAACAACACCACGGCCACCACAAACGACCAAAAGTATCTTTCTCGACCATAACCAAAAGGGTGGGCTTGTGTAGCAGGGCGAGCGGCCCGGCGCGCCCCAAACAGCAACAATGCCTGATTGGTGGAGTCCGCTACCGAGTGCACACTTTCGGCCAAGAGCGAAGATGAACGAGTAATCAGAAAGCCCACAAACTTGGCTACAGAAATCCCCAAGTTGGCCAGAAGCGCTGCCATGATGGCTCGTTTGCTACCAGAGGTAGACATAATAAAAAATCCTGCGTTAGGGAGATGACTAAATGCAGCGTAGTGCCCGGGCTGTCTTGTGGGGTGCGTCGGGTAGCCTCTCCAAATGGTTAAACGTAAACGTCGGCGCACCCCGCTCGCTCCTGTTTCTGAACCACCAGTGCGACCAGGGCTTTTAAGCCCCATGCGTACCGTTCCGGCAGAGATAGGCAGACCCCCCTACGCCGCTACCGGCGACCCCGGCCCGTCAACTTCGTCAAACGTGCGCACCGAAGAAGAAATTGAACGCATGCGCCTCGCTGGCCAAGCGGCCGCTGAAGTGCTGCTTGAAGTCTGCCCGCAGATAGTGCCCGGCATGACCACCGACCGTATAGACGAATTAGTTCATCAAGCCACCGTAGCCCGAGGGGGCTACCCCAGCCCACTGAACTATCGTGGCTACCCCAAATCAGTGTGCACCTCAGTAAACGAAGTGGTTTGCCACGGAATCCCCGACAGTCGCCCGTTAGCCGATGGCGACATCATAAATGTTGACGTCACCATCTATCTCAACGGGGTACATGGCGACACCTCGGTCACTCTTTTAGTGGGCGAGGTTGATGACGCTTCGCGGGCACTTGTTTTGCAAACCCGGACCGCTCTCGCTGAGGGCATCGCCGCCGCCGGACCAGGTGTTCCGGTGAACGCCATCGGTCGAGCCATTGAGCGTTTTGCCTTACGGAACGGGCTTGGGGTAGTGCAAGAATTTATCGGCCACGGCATCGGCACCGAGTTTCACTCCGGGCTGCAGGTCAAACATTATTACGCCCCATACCCGGACACTATTTTGGTGCCCGGAATGACCTTCACCATCGAACCCATGCTTACTTTGGGCGACCCCGCTTGCGCCATGTGGGACGATGACTGGACAGCGGTCACCCGTGACGGTCGCCGTACAGCACAGTTTGAACACACGCTGCTGGTCACCGAAGAAGGTATCGAAATACTCACCGCAGCCGCCGACGGAACAGTGCCCGCTGACGCTTTAGTGGCCGGTTAATTCCACGAAGCGGTTCCTGCCTCGGCTAGCGAAACCCAGGTACGGCCGGGAGACATGCGAATAGTTTCGCCATCAAGATGGTAAATGGCCGGAAGTTCTGGGTCGGTGCGGTCCCATTCGCCGACGATCATGTGCCCGTCGGTAAACACCCAAGCCACTCCGGTACCGGTGGTTATGGCTTCGGGTGATGTCGCTGCAGCAGGGCTGGTGCCGTAGCGCACAAACTGCACGATGACGTTGGCGGGAGCCACCCTTACCCCAGCAGCATCAACATGAGCCGACCCGTTTTGACGACGAGCCCAGCCGGAACCGGTCCACGAATAGTCCACGCTGGTCCATCCGTAGTCAACGGCGATTTCTGAAGCCGGGACGGCCGAGGGAGGTAACGCTTCGGCTTCGCCCCGGAAATCGAAAGGGGGCGGCGGCATTTCGGTGCGCTCGGGGCGCAAGTTCCAGAGCCGTGATGTTGAGGCATAAAGATTATGCGGGGCTCGCCGGGTTTCTGAACGCCAGTAAGCGCTCGATGAATTGTAGTAGTTGACTGATTCGACGTCGGAGGCCATAACGATGTCTAAGGTGATGTTGTTGGCCCCTGAATAAGCGAACAAGGGCCGGTCGAACCCTTCAAGCAAAATGGGGTCCGAGGTGCGTGCTGAACGAATTGGCCCTACTGTGCCGGGGCTTTGGGTTTGAAAAATAGCAATAAGACGGGTCAATCCAGACTCTACGACTTCTTCGTACACCACGTCGGCTTGGTTGATGCCGCTTTGCGGCCAGGCCGCAAAAACGTTGTCAATTTTTATAGCCAAAGCCGGCCGATCCATGTCTTGACCCAAAACAGCGGTCCATCGCATGGTGACTAAAAGTTCTTCCAAGCGGATTATTTCTGATTGGGCAGCAGCAATCGACGCTTCAACGATGGCAATGTTGGCCTGAGCGGTAGCTATTTCTTGGTCAACTCCAGGGATAATTGACCATGCCTGATCCGCATCACTTTGGGCGAGGCCCCAACGCACTTGGCTGCGTTCGGTCCTTGAATAGAGTGAATCTACTTGTACCCCTAAAGCCAGAAGTTCGTCGTAGATAGCCAGAAGTTGGTCGTTGGCGTCGTTAATGATCGCTTCGTAAAGCAGGCGAGCACGAATGCCTTGGAGCGCTTCTTCGGTCAGTTCGGTGGACTGGGTTAACACCGCGTTCATGTGCTCGTCGTTACGTACATAAGCGTCGATGGCCATTTCGTGACGTACCAACGTGGGTTGGTCCAAAGCCACAAAACGATTAAGCAGATCGTCGGCTACCAGCTCTAAATAGATCGGGAGCAGGGCGAGTTTTTCATCTTCCAACGTGCGACGTGTTTCGGCTTCGGCTATTTGGTCGGCAATGTTCACCAGCTTGTCTTCAGCAACGGCGATGGCCCCTTGAAGTACCACGATCTCTGCCCGATAGTCAACAATGCTTGTTTCTTCTCGAGCCATGGCTTCAACGTAAGTTTCTGCAGAAGCGGTAGCGCTGGCCAAAACCCCGCCAACCAAAATAAGAGAAACTAAAGAAAATAGAGAAGGTCGACGCACAAGGTTGAGCGTAGATGCCCGGAGGGGGGCAAGCGGGGCACCCCCCCATAAAGAGCAGACAGAAAGCCTTTCTTAACAAGGCCCGGGTTTGGTGTTGCCATGGGTTAAGTTGGGGCTATGACGTCAGTGGCTGTAGTAAATCAAAAAGGTGGAGTGGGTAAAACGACGGTCACCTTGGGTTTGGCCTCGGCCGCCGCCGCTCGAGGCATCGAAACGTTGGTCATCGACCTAGACCCGCAAGGAAACGCCACCACCGGTTTAGGCGTCTTTGAGCCCACGCGAAGCATTGATGCAGTGCTGGCCGAAGAAACACCGGGAGGCATCCATTCATCGGTGGAAACCACGGGATGGCCAGTGACCTGCGGGGCACGACCATTGGTGGCTCCTTCGACTGCTTCGTTAGCGGCTCGAGAACCTCAGTTGGCTACCGACCCTTTAGGGGCTCAAAACCGTTTACAAATCGCACTTTCTGGGGGAAGCGGAGCGTCGTGGCCGTTGGTGCTCATCGACTGCCCGCCTTCGCTTGGCCTATTGACCATCAACGCACTGTTTGCCGCCGACCGGGTGCTTTTGGTAACAGAACCCGGCGCTTGGGCGGTTGATGGCGTTGGCCGCATGCTGCAAACCATCGAACGAATCCAAACCCGTCGACCCAACGCCCAACCGGAGATCGCCGGTATAGCTATAAACCGGCTGGCTCGCACCCGAGACGCCCGGTACTGGCACGAACAACTCGCCGAGGCCTACCCAGAACACTGCTTGCCGCCGGTACATCAGCGTGCCGCAGTGTCCGAAGCCGCCGCACAATCTTTGCCGATCCACGGTTTAGGCAAACGCCCAGGAGCCACCGAGGCCGCGGGCGAATTTGATGTTCTTCTCGACCATGTTCTTTCTGGAGGTTCCTTATGAGTAGTTACAACCCACAATCACGCCGCCCTCGTTCTGGGCCACCCGAGGACAGCCCGGTAGATGATTTGTTGCCTGAGCCAGCAGACCAACCCGAACCGTCTCAAGAAGAGACGACGGCGGTTACTGAAGCGCCACTTGAAACATCCAGCGAGGACGAGGTTTTACCTTTTGAGACCCCACCGGTTGAAATGACCGACGAACGGGCAGATTTGCTTCACCGCATCGGGGTGTTTGCCGCGGTGGTTGCGATTGTCTTGTTGCTCGCCCTTCGCCGCCGGCGCCGCTGAACTAAATTAATTTAAGCGCCGGAGCGTCTTGGCGCATACGGCCCGCAGCTAAACGTCGTTTGATTTCTTTTGCCCCGTCTTCGCATCGGCCGGCATAAGGGCACCACCCGCAAAGTGGCCCCGGCGAGGCAGCAAAAGTATCGGCGGCGCAATCTTTGTTGAGTGAAGACCAAATGGAAGCAAGTTGCCCGGTGCAGTCGGCAAGACGGTCTGCCGTGACCTCCGTTTCGAGCGTTTCTTTCCCTAAGTAAAGAAGTTGCCCCCGAACCGGTCGTTCGCCGGTTTCGGCTTCCACAGCCGCCGCGTAAAGAAGGATCTGTTCTAAAGCATGGTCTCGGTCAGCTACCCGCGGTGGTTTTCCCGACTTGTAATCGGTCACCACCGTGCCATCTTGAGCCTGGTCGAGGCGGTCAATGATGCCCATAAAAGGCACACCAGAGAGTTCGGTGCGCATCTTTTTTTCGGTAGAAAGTACTTCCACCTCGCTGGGGTTTTCTAAATCCCAGAGACCTTCAATGGCTTTCCAGGAACGCCACCGAAAGTCATGTTGTTCTTCATCGGTTAAGAACAGGGCTTGAAAGTCTTTATGACCAGATATTTCTGGCCATACCTGACGGGCCAATTCTTTTGCCCGGGCACTCGTCCTTTGCGGGGCAGGCTCTTCGCAAAGAAGTTCCAATACCCGGTGGGCAAAAGTACCAACCAACGCTGGAACCCCCGGTGGGTCGGGGAGTTTGTCTACGTAGCGAAACTTCCAACGTAGAGGGCACTGCTGGTAGGTGTTAGAAGCCGAAGGAGAAAAAAACTTTGGCAGAGCAGCCATTAAATGTCCAATGCGTCGGGGTCAAGGAGAGAACTGTTAGCGATAAGGAAATCTCGGCGTTGGCCCACATCTGAGCCCATAAGCACATCGAAAAGGTTTGCCGCCTCTTTGGCCTCTTGGCCATCGTCCATAGAAAGTTGACGCAAGATTCGAGTATCGGAGTCAAGAGCACACTCGGCGAGTTCGTCCACGTTCATTTCGCCGAGGCCTTTAAAGCGGTTCCACCTAAGGTTTTCTACTTTACGTTTCCCCTTGCTGAGTTCCAGCGTCAAAGCATCGCGTTCTTCGTCGCTAAAAGCCCGATGAATAGTGTCACCCACTCGGCAAGTAAACAGCGGTGGTTGAGCGGCGAAAACTCGGCCCTCTTCAAGCATGGGGCGCATGTATTTATAGATCAAGGTAAGTAACAAGCAGCGAATATGGCTGCCATCAACATCGGCATCGCACAAAATAATGATGCGACCATAACGAGCATCGTCGATGTTGAAGTCTTTACCAGAACCTGCGCCGACCGCCGTAAACAACGCTTTTGCTTCTGCGTTGTCGAGTACCTGTTTCAAGGTCGCTTTTCCGGCGTTCACTACCTTGCCTCGTAAAGGCAAAATAGCCATAAATGAGGAATCTCGTCCCGCTTTAGCAGGGCCAGCGGCAGAGTCACCTTCTACGATGATTAGTTCGGAGTCCCGCCCATGGTTACGGCAATCCGCAAGTTTGTCGGGCATACCCGCCGAGCCTAAGTTGGCGGCGCGACGCTTGTTTTCCAGCATCTGTTTTGAGCTCACCCGGTTGATGACGGCCATAGCCATTTTGTCTCGCACGGCGTTTATGTGGCTCTTGGGCCCGCCCCCTTCGAACCATTCGGTGAGGCCTTGTTTAACTACGTTGTAAACAATTTTTTCTACCGCTGGGGTGCCGAGTTCTTGTTTGGTTTGACCACGAAACTGCGGTTCAGGAAACAGCACTTTTACCGCAGCCACCAAACCCTCGCCCACGTCGTCTTTGATGGCTCGGTGCTTGTTTTGTTTCGCCAATTTGGCCAACTTGCGAGTGTCTTTTAATAGGACATCGTTCACTGCTCGGGTCAGGGCCCGCTCAAAACCGGCAACGTGGGTTCCCCCTTGGCTGGTGGGGATGGTGTTAACGAAAGTTTGGGTCACCGTGTCGTAAGAACGCACCCACCGCAAAGCCACTTCGATCGTGCATTCTCGGTCTACGTCGGTCATTTTTCCTTCAACCGGTACCCGTTCGGTAAAGGTTTCAATGCCCGAAAGAGTAATTATTTCGCAAACGTTGTCGCCGTTTGAGAGGTGATCAACGAGGTCGGTCAAGCCGCCGCGAGAAACAAACTCAAATGGCTCATTGCTTTGCCCGGTGCGTTTATCAACGACTTTTATCTTTACCCCTGGCACCAAGAAACATGCTTGAGTAACCCGGTTGCATATTTCTTCAAAATCAAGCACAGCATCTTTGTCGAAAATGTCAAAGTCGGGCCAGAATCGAATACGGGTACCGGTTTTGGTTTTGGCAATGCGTTTAATGCGCTCGAGTTGGTGGCCTTTGGTGAACTTTGCCCCAGAAAACTGCCCGGCTTTTCGTTCTTTGAAAGCCAGTTCGTGCGTGTGGCCGTCTCTGTCTACCTGAGCGATCAGTTTGGTAGACAGTGCGTTCACCACCGAAGCCCCTACACCATGCAGGCCACCGGATGCTCCGTAAGCGCCGCCCCCGAACTTTCCCCCAGCGTGGAGTTCGGTGAGCACCACTTCGAGCGCAGAAACCTTTCGCTTAGCGTGAAGGTCAACAGGGATGCCACGGCCGTTGTCGGCGACTTCTACCGAACGATCTCGATGCAAGGTGACCTCAATACGTTTGGCGTAACCGGCGGCGGCTTCGTCTACGGAGTTGTCGATCAACTCCCACACCAGGTGGGTTAACCCGGGGCTTCCGGTGCCGCCGATGTACATGCCGGGGCGTTTACGCACCGCCTCAAGGCCTTCGAGGGTTTCAATAGCATCGGCGTCGTAGCCGATAGTTTTCTTTTTTGCTTTAGGTTTAGTTGCCATGGTCACCACCTCGCCGGGCCAAGAGCCAATATTTGTCGTTCGCTGGTACTTGGGGTGAGCTCTCGGCGCGTCGGTTCAATCATCAAAGGAACCGGGTTGGGGTCGGGTTTGCTGGGGTCTTCATCTTGCGTCATCACACAAAGCAAGCCGAAGGGTTGCCCTAAATAAGCGGTGGTTATTTGGGCCGAGTCGATGAGTTTGCCAACCCGAACGCCCACCCCGTTGCGTCCCTTGGTATCGAACTCAGTTACCGAAGTTGCTTTAATAAGCCCGTCGTCGCTGATGGTAAAGAGCACGTCGTCGCCCAAAATGACTCCACCGTAAATTACTTGGGCATCACCCCGCACCTTCATGCCGGCGACACCAGATGCGCCCCGGCCTTGAATGCTGATTTCGTCGCCGGTAGTGCGCAATACCTGTCCATCAGAGGTCACAAACAAAATGTCTGCTTTTTCCGGAACACAAAAAGCGGCAGCAACCCGGTCGCCGTTTTTAAGGTTAATAAGCGTTTTCCCCGCTTTGGTGTCTCGTACCTCGTCGAGGGCGAGTTGTTTGACCACGCCCTTGGCGGTGACCAACATGAGGTGTTCGCTTCCTTCAGCCACCACGGTATGCAGCGTTTCTCCTCGGTTGGCGCCAAAGATTTGTGCGGCGCTCGCTCCCCGGGCCCGACCGGTTGCGTCGGAAAGTTCAGCGGCTTTTACTTGCAGGGCACGCCCTTCTGAGGTGACAGCAGTAACGGTTGAGGTAGTGCGAGCCAAAATGGCGGCCGTCAAAATATCGTGGCGGCCGGGACTGGCCTGGCGAGCACCATCCACTGAGGTGCGGCCGATCTGCCCTGAGGTAGACAAAGTTACCGCACAAGGCTCGTCAGCTACCTTTTCTACCTCTTCGGTTGCTTCAAAGACCGGCACATCATCAGGGTGGATAATCTCGGTGCGGCGTGGGCGGCCGAAGCGTTTCACTGCCTCTTGGAGTTCGGTAAGCACCAAGGTGCGTTGACGGGTTTCTGACTTAAGTAACTGTTCAAAACCAGAAATATCAGAAGTCAGCTCGTCACGTTCGTCTTCGAGCCGGAGTTTCTCTAAAGCGGTAAGGCGCTTGAGAGGCATATCCAAAATGTGGTCGGTTTGTATGCGGCTCAGGTTGAACCGCTCCATTAAAGAACTGCGGGCTTCAGCAGTATTTTGCGACCCTCGGATGATGGCCACCACCTCGTCGATGGCGTCCAAAGCAATGAGCAAACCCTCCACAATGTGCAGACGATCTAACGCTTTTTGCCGGCGATAAGTGGTGCGACGTACCACCACATCGAGACGGTGGTCAATGTAGTGCTGGCAAAGGGCCAACAAACCTAAGGTTTGCGGCTCGCCGTTAACCAACACCACGTTGTTTACGCCGAAAGATTCTTCCAACGGGGTGGTGCGGTAAAGATCGTTCAACACCGCTTGAGGGTTGTGGCCCGACCGGACGGTGAGTTGCAAACGAAGCCCGGTGCTGCGGTCGGAAAGATTTTTGAAGTCGCTAATGCCCGGAATGTTGCCTTTTTCGTTGAGGTCTTTGAGCTTGGCGACCACTCGTTCGGGGCCCACCATGTAAGGGAGTTCGGTAACCACGATGGCTTGGCGACCTCGACTCAGCGATTCGATATGGGCCTTGGCGCGGATACGCACCGACCCTCGACCGGTTTGGTAGGCGGTGCGAAGATCCTCGTCAATGATGATGCCGCCACTAGGAAAATCTGGCCCAGGAAGTACCGCTAAAAGTTCATCAACGGTGGGTTTGGGGCGACGCTTTTTCATGACGATTTCTATGGCCGCTGCTACTTCAGCCAAATTGTGGGTGGGCATGTTGGTGGCCATACCCACAGCAATGCCGGTGGTTCCGTTAACCAGCAACCCGGGGATAAGGCCCGGCAAACTAATGGGCTCTAAAGATTCGCCGTCATAAGTAGGGCGAAAATCAACGGTGTCTTCATCTATCTCGCCCACCATGGCCATAGCCGCTTCGGTTAGGCGGCATTCGGTATAACGAGGAGCAGCCGGTGGATCGTCAAGCGAACCGAAGTTGCCTTGCGGGTCAATAAACGTGATCCCTCGAGCGAAGTCTTGGCCCAAACGAACTAAAGCATCGTAAATGGCGGCATCACCGTGGGGGTGATAACGCCCCATGGTTTCGCCTACCACCCGGGCGCTTTTGCGGTGCGGGGTGTCGGCCCGTATACCCATGCGCAACATGGCGTAAAGAATGCGGCGCTGTACGGGTTTGAGCCCATCGCGTACATCGGGGATAGCTCGAGCAGTAATGACCGAAAGCGAGTAAGCCAGAAAAGATTCACGCATTTCTTCGCCCACCGTGATGCGCACGATGTCTTTAGCGAAGTTTTGTTCGTCAGGAATTAGTTTTTGTTGCTCGGTCACTTTTGTAATCTCAATGGTTCGTTTGGTGTGTTCTCCATAATGACAGCAACCTGTGACAGTTAGCGGTCATTACGCGGCTTTTGCCGACATTTGACCGTAGTCCACCCCCGACCAAGAAACGGGGACAGCAAAAATAAAAAAATCCGTTACCTGGGGACTGTCCCCATGTAACGGATTTTTAGGTTGGGGGGCGCTAGGGCGGGGGAGGGCAGCAGTGGCTGGGGCACGCTGCGGGGGCCACTCCTAAGTTTCCCAAAGCAGCGGGGGTGGCTCCCGAAGTACAATGTTCCACCAAAAGGTCCACAATCATGGCGGCAAACCGGGGGTCCTGGTCAATGGTGTCGGCTCGGGCAAAACTCATGCCATGGGCTGCTGCTCGCTGAGCCGCTTCTACGTCGAGGTCCCATTCCACCTCAAAGTTCCCCACCGGGAAACCCACCGGCGAAACGGCGACCGCCTGAACCCCGAGGCCAGCCAGCTCGTCAATGCGATCACCCACATCGGGGACCAGCCACGGCACGTGCGGCGAACCGCTACGCGATTGCCACACCACTTCCCAGCGGTGTTGGCCTTGGGGGCTGACCCGTTCGGCAATCAAGCGAGCCGCCTCGTTGATCTCGTCAACATAAGCGCAAGTGTCGGCCGAAGCCAAAGGAAGACTGTGGGCCGAAAACAAGAGGCAAGTCTCGTCTCGAAGATCGGCCGGCAAGGTAAGCAAAGCCTCCCGAAGCCGATCAGCAGCCGGCTCGATGCAACCCGGGTGATCAAAATAAGGGCGCAGGCGTTCCACCGACACCGAGCAACCCTCGGTAGCGGCAGAAATCTGTTCAAGGTATTGGCGACAAGTGGAATACGACCGGTAAGGCGAAGAAAACCAAGCCATCACCCGCTGGTGACCTTGCCGCTCCAGTTCCTCAACAGTTTCTTCAATAAAAGGATGCCAATTACGGTTTCCCCACACCACCGGCACCACCAAGTCACGGCTTCTCAACTCGGTTTGAACAGCAGCCAACAAAGCACGCATGCGGTCATTGCCCGGCGACTTGCCGCCCCGACTCAAATAACGCTGCGCAACCTCGGCCAGCCGATCGGCAGGAACATCACGCCCCGCCGTAACATTTTGTAAAAATGGTTCGACATCTACGGGGCCTTCGGGGCCACCAAAAGCCACTAAAAGCAGCGCATCAGGAAGGTTCGAAACGGTCAAGAGTTAGTTAGTGGTGTCAAAGTTGGCCAAGTCGGCAGCCAGCCCGGCCTTGATCTCACCAGCAATAACTGCCCGGGTGGTTTGACGAGTGGCCACCAAGCCGCCTCGACTAATGCCGGTCAGCCCATGCGCTTGCTCAACAGCGGTAGCCAAAACCTGGTCTGCTGCCACCACTTCATCGAGGTACCCCACGTCAACGGCCTGGTCGGGGGAATACAAGTAACCCAAAGCAGTAGCTCGGGTGTAATGCCGCTTAGACAAACGATCACGAGCCAACTCGGTAGCAAAAAACGGAAGGCTCATGCCGATAGTGACTTCTGGTAAACCGATCTTGAACTTCCCCTGCGCCCCAACCCGCAAGTCGGTGCACATCAACATGATGGCCCCGGCAGCAATGGCATGACCGGTGCAGGCCGAAACTACCGGGCGAGGGAACAAATAAAGACGCATGAATAAATCCACCCCACGAGCCAACATGCCGCGGGCCGCTTCGTTGCCTTCTTTCATTACCGCTAAATCAAAACCGGCGCAGTACTTGCCGGCTTGACCAGACAAGACCACGGCGTCCGCTCCGGCAGCTTCCACCTCGTCAAGCGCTTCGAGTAAAGCAGCAATACCGTCATAGCCCAAAACATTGGCCTTGCCGTCATCCCAATGCAATATGGCGATGTTGTCATCGTTTTCTATGGTTACTAAATTTTTACTCATGGTAAGAACCTAGCCTCTAAACACACTCAACAAATAAGTCAGCAGTAAGATGCCTCATGAGCGAAACGGCAACCGAACAAATTGTGCACCACCCCGACAGTGCAGTGATCGGAGTCAGCGCAGAAGCCCTGGCCATGGTTATTGAAGTGCGGGCCAACGAAGACCACGCCGACACCCTTGGTTTGCGTATCTCCATCACTGGCACCGCAGGCGTTGATTACGCCTACGACTTAGCATTTGTTGGCCCCGATGAGTTTGCCGACGACGACCGCCAGTGGGAAATCGAAGGGTTGACCATGCTGGTCCCCGAAGAAAGCGCCGACCGTTTAACCGGAGCGACCCTCGACATGCCAGCCAACGCTTCCCAAGGCGGACTGGTTATCCGCAACCCCAACCGACCCAACCCATTAGGGGACATCACCGACCTGGAACTCACCGGTGAAATACCAGAACGCATTGAACAACTACTCGAACAACGCATCAACCCGGCGTTGGCCTCTCACGGCGGGTTCGCCACCTTGGTTGGAATAAAAGAAAGCACCGCCTACGTGACCATGGGCGGCGGGTGCCAAGGCTGCTCCATGAGCCAAGCCACCCTCACCGAAGGTATTCAAAAAGCCATCGTTGAAGCAATCCCTGAAATCACCGAAGTAGTTGACAGCACCGACCACAGTTCAGGCGATAACCCTTTTTATAGTTGATTCTGCGCCCTATCGGCGAGCCAGGATCGTATCGGCCACGCCTTGCGGATCTAAACCAAACGAAGCCAACAAAGCGTCGGCGTCGTTATGGGGGTGATGGTCTACCGGTACACCGAGCACCACCACGGGGGGAGCGTCAAGATTTTCGGCCAACGCATCACGTACCAGCGTGCCGAAGCCGCCTTGGCGAAAACCGTCTTCAACGGTAACCACCAGTGGGTGACTGGCAGCATTTTCTAACATGGCCGGGTCTAACGGCGAAATTAAACGAGGGTCCCAGACGGTGGTAGTGACCCCAGATTGGGCCAACAACTCGGCGGCTTGGGTAGCGACGGCAAACATTTTGCCGGCCCCCAGCAAACACACATCAGCCGGGCCGTCAGCGGGGCCGCTGGCCAAACGAGCCGAAAGTCCTTGACCGATTTCTTCTTCACCGACATGCGGGGCAGCCGTTTTGGCCCAACGAATGGCCGACGGGCCACCGGTTATCTCTAAAGCATCGTGAAGCATTTGTTGAAGTTCCTGGTACGACGAGGGGGCAAAAACAGTCATCCCGGGCACTTTGGTAAGCAACACCATGTCTAAAACCCCGTGATGAGAGGGCCCATCGTCGCCGGTAATGCCGGCCCGATCAAGGCAAAAAACCACCGGGAGTTTGTGCAAAGCCACATCCAAGTTGATTTGGTCAATGGCTCGAGTCAAGAACGTGGCGTACAAAGCCACCACCGGGTGTAAACCGCCCAAGGCCATCCCCGCAGCGGCGGTAACGGCATGTTGTTCGGCAATGCCAACATCGAAACAGCGATCGGTGAAACGTTCTTTAAAAGAAAGTAACCCGGTGGAGTCCGGCATGGCCGCCGTAATAGCCACCAACTCGGGGCGAGATTCCGCTTCTTTAATAAGGGCTTCGGTGAAAGCTTCGGTATAACTGCCTGGTTTGATGCCCGAAGTGTCGTGCATGTGTTTGATGGAGTCTTCTTCAGCAGGCTGATAGCCACGGCCTTTTTGGGTCAACACGTGAACCACCACCGGCCCATCAAATTCGGCGGCGTTCGCTAAAGCATCTTCAATTTCGGCAATATCATGGCCGTCGAAAGGCCCGAGGTAGTGCACGCCGAGGGCTTCAAAAAAGGCGGTGGGTTCTAAAAACTCCCGTATAGCCGCCTTGGTGGCGTTAATACCTCGTTCAACTATTTCACCCACCCAGGGCAGTTGCTCAGCGAGTTCCTCTAAACGGCGCTGGCGCCGCATGTAGGTGGGGTTAGAGCGAATACGGATAAGGCTCTCCGACAACTTGCCCACCGTAGGGGCGTAAGAACGGCCGTTGTCGTTTAAAACAATGGTCACCCCAAGCTCGCTGTGGCCAAGGTTGTTCAACCCTTCGAAGGCCATGCCGCCCGTCATTGAACCATCACCAATCACCGCGACCACCCGACGGTCTTCGCCAGTGGCGGCAAAAGCCGTGGCTAAACCATGGGCGTAAGAAAGCACCGGCGAAGCGTGAGAGTTTTCTATCCAGTCGTGGGGAGATTCTTTTTGCGCCGGGTAGCCAGAAAGGCCGCCGGGTTGCCGCAAAGAGGCAAACTCGTTGGCTCGCCCAGTCAAGAGTTTGTGTACGTAAGTTTGATGCCCCACGTCCCACAAGATGACATCGTGCGGGCTTTCAAAGGTGCGATGTAAAGCCATGGTGAGCTCCACTACCCCCAAGTTGGAGCCCAAATGCCCGCCGGTACGGTCAACAACCGCCACGATTTCTTGACGAATCTCGGCAGCCAGCGCGGTCAACTGGTCAACGGTAAGGCCACGAAGATCTTGAGGCGAATGGATTTCTTTAAGTAACACCGGGGGTCCTGACGAGCGATTAAAGTCAACGTTACCGGTCAACGGTGAAGGTTCCAGTTATGCCAACTATCGGCCAGAAAACGGCCCAAAACAATACCGATGGCCAGAACAACCAGCCCACCCAAAGCATCTACCCAATAGTGGTTGCCGGTAACGATTACCGCAAACAAAGTACCGACCGGGTAAAAGGCAATGAGTCGGCGAGCCCAACGGTTTTCTAACACCGGCCACAGAGCCAAAGCAGACCACAGGGCCCAAGCAAAATGCAAACTGGGCATGGCGGCGTATTGGTTAGAAACTTGCTGCATGGTGCCCGAATCAAACGACCACAGGCCGCCGACCTCGCGCACCGTGTCCACAAAAGGCCAAGTGGTAAGACAAGCCCCGTATTGGCCGCAATCAGTAAGCAGACGAGGGGGCATGAGTGGAAACAAACTAAACCCGATGAGCGCTAACCCGGTGGTGCACAAAAATGAGGTGCGCCAACGAGGGTAAAGCATGGGGAAGCGGCGGTAAAGCCACATCAAAGCAAAAATGGTGACCGCAAAATGAAAGGTCCCGTAAAAAAGGTTCCAAAACTGAATAAACCAACGCCAATCAATAAAGAAGTCTTGAATGCGTAGTTCTTGAAAAAGGCCCAGAGAGCGTTCAAAATCAATGATGCTTTCGGCATTTTCCAGCGCCTGCTGAGGGCTCACCGAGACGGAACCAAATTGGTTTCGCGTGGTGGTGTAGGTGGCATAGAAAGCCAACACCAGCAGCACCTCAGCCCACCAACGCAGCCCGGTACCTACCCCCTCGGCCGAAAGGCGTCGAAGACGTTTACTCAGCGTGGGCTTTGAATCAGCAGACAACATTAAACCTTAAAACTACTGCAGTCGTTGAAGGAAGCGTTCGGCGTCTACCACCACTCGTACAATAACCGCTGAGCCAATCACCGTGCCGGCTTCGCCTTCAAGGCAACGAGAGCCACACACCGCTTGAGCGTTAAAGGTGATGCGACGCCCACTGATTTGCTCCACCTCGGCAGAAGCCACAATCTGGTCGCCTACCGCTGACGGAGCAAAATGATCAAGGTGGATGCGCATGCCGACGGTGGTTTTACCCGGCTCAAGATGGTCGGCAAGAGCCGCCACGGTGGCCTCTTCCAAAAGGGCCGCCAAACGTGGGGTACCGAGAACTGGTACATTGCCCGACCGCCACGCCAAGGCAGTGTCTTCGTCGGACACCGTGAGTTCAAGAGAAGCCTGAAGACCAATGCGTAAAGCCATAGGGTTACCATACGCATTCAGAGAGGTTCTTGCCAGACCAGCGGACCTTAAAGATCCAAAACCTTAAAGCGGAGAGAAGATAAATCGGTGAGTACTCAACATGATGCACGGCCTTTGCTTGACCCAGCATTGCTGCAAGAAACCATAGAAACAGCGCTTCAGTCGGGAGCGACCTTTGCGGAAGTGTTCGTAGAGGACAAACGCTCTACTTCGGCGGTGCTCGACGACAGCAAAATTGAAGAGCTAACCAGCGGCCGTCGCCGAGGGGCCGGCATACGAGTGATTTTAGGAGAAACCACCGGGTTTGCCCATACCGCTGACCTTTCGCCTGAAGGCCTACAAACGGCAGCCCGAGCGGCCGCCGCCGCCGCACAAAGCGCAGGCAACAGCAACAAGTCGGTGGCTTTTACCTCTGACGGATCCCTGCCCGCTCCGGCTGCTGCGGTTATGCCCGACCAGGTTTCCGGCAGTCAAAAAGTAGCGTTGTTGCAAAAAGCTGACCAGGCAGCACGAGGCTTTCAAGCAGCCATCACCCAAGTATCAGCGCACTACGCAGACAGCCGTCGCCGCATTCAAATAGCGAACAGCGAAGGCTTGTTGGCCGGTGATGATCAGGTACGCACCTTATTTGCTGTTTCTTGCGTGGCCCAAGGAGACCTCGGGCGACAAACGGGGCGGCAATTCATGGGCCACACCGTGGGTTTCGAAATCTTTGACTCCGTCGACGTCGAATCTATGGCCCTCCAAGCAGCGCAACGGGCTTACACCAAATTGTCTGCCGTGCCCGCCCCCAGTGGCGAAATGCCAGTAGTGGTGGGCCCCGGCGGCGGGGGCGTGCTTTTTCACGAGGCCTGCGGCCACGGGCTCGAAGCCGACATTATTGCCAAGTCGGCTTCGGTGTTTGCCGGCCGGCGAGGCGAAATGGTCGCCAACCCTATGGTGACTTTGGTCGACGACGGCACCATGGCCGGCGAATGGGGGCGTTACGGCGTAGACGACGAAGGCCACCTCGCTCAACGCAATGTGCTCATTGAAAACGGAGTGCTTACTGACTACATGTGGGATTATCTACGGGCCACCAAAGAAGGCCGGCCGTGTTCAGGCAACGGGCGCCGCGAGAGTTACCAGCATCTTCCTATGGTCCGCATGACCAACACGTTTCTTGAACCAGGGCCCAATGACCCGGCAGAAATTATTGCTTCGACCGACCATGGGGTTTATGTGGCGCAGTTGGGCGGCGGGCAAGTCAACACGGTGACCGGAGATTTTGTGTTCGGCATGACCGAGGCTTACCTCATAGAAAACGGTGAGTTGACGTCGCCTATCCGTGACGGCAACTTGATTGGCAACGGCCCGCAAACCCTGCAAGACATTGACGCCATTGCCGGCGACTTTGCTATGGGGTCCCCGGGTACCTGCGGCAAAGATGGCCAAGGAGTTCCAGTCGGCGACGGCACCCCCACCTTGCGGGTGGCCCGTTTAACCGTTGGGGGGACCGCAGCATGAGCGACCTTTTATCTCTTTGTGATCGTTTGGTAGCCCAGGCCCAACCCGGGGAACAAGTTGAAGTGGTGGCTGTCCATGAGCGTGAAACCGAAGTGCGGGCCTACGAGGGCCAAGTTGAGTCGCTAACTGCTGCCGAATCGCAAGGGGTCGGGGTGCGAGTCATACGTGATGGTCGTCAGGGTTTTGCTTCTGCAGGCACGCTCGATCTGGCCATTTTGGACGAGACGCTGGCCGAAGCACGAGAAAACCTTGCTTTTGCTACTCCCGACGAGTTTTGTGCCTTGGCTACTCCCGATGCTTTAGACCCTGCAGTGTTAGATATTTACCGCCAAGAACTGGTGGACTTTCCCGTCGAAAGCAAAGTGGCGTTAGCCCTCGAGTTGGAACGCCGAACCAGGCAAGGCGACCCTCGCATCATTGGGGTGGAATCAGCTGATTATTCAGATTCGGTGACCCAAACTGCGGTAGCCACCACAACCGGCATACGTACCACGGCCGCCGAAACCGGCTGCTTTCTTTCTGCGTATTCGTTGGCCGAAGAAAACGGCGACACCCAAGCCGGGTTCGGCTTTTCGGTAGGGCGCCAGCCCAGCGACCTTGAGGTAAGCCAGGCTGCTACCGATGCGGTAGAACGCTCCACCCGCATGTTGGGTGCGGTGAAACCTCCTTCGGGCCGCATGATGGTGGTACTTGATCCGTGGGTGAGCGCACAGTTTTTGGGCATCGTGGGGGGCACCTTGAGCGGCGAAGCGGTACAAAAGGGCCGCTCTTTGTTTGCCGAACGTTTAGGTGACCAAGTGGCCGCGGCGTCTTTGACGTTGATTGATGACCCCACCAACCCGGCGGCATTTACCGCTACCGCTACCGACGGCGAGGGCCTCGCTACCCGCCGCAACGTGTTGATGCAAGACGGCCGATTAGAGAAATTTGTGCATAACAGTTACACCGCTCGTCGGGTCGGTACCGCTTCTACCGGGTCAGCGGTACGGGGTTATTCCTCGACCCCTGGCGTAGGAGTGCAAGCAGTGTCGGTGCAACCGGGCCAACTCAGTCCGGATGCTTTGATTGCTGGTATTACCGACGGCTTGTTAGTGCAAGGAGTGAGTGGTCTGCACTCTGGGGTGAACCCGGTCAGCGGGGATTTCTCCACCGGGGCCGAAGGTTTGCGTATTCGTAACGGAGAGTTGGCTGAACCGGTGCGGGAGTTCACCATTGCTTCGACGTTGCAGAAAATGTTGTTGGAGGTCACTGCGGTAGGCGACGACTTGGTTTGGTTGCCGATGAAGGCAGCTGGGGTGACTTTGGTGATTGCCGAACTTACGGTTTCTGGGGCTTAGGGGTTTATTTTGCCGCTTCTTCATGCGTTTTTTTTAGGGTTGTTGCAGGGGGTTACCGAGTTTTTACCGGTGTCTTCTAGCGGACATTTGGCGTTGGCTCCTTGGCTGTTTGGGTGGGATGATTTTGCCGGAAAACCCGAGTTGGAAAATGCTTTCGATGTGGCTTTACATTTAGGGACCTTGGCCGGGGCGGTGGTGTATTTGCGGTCCGACATTGTTCGGTACGCCACGGCGGGCTTTGGTTGGTTGCGTAAACGGGACCGTTTAGCGGGTGATGCCGCTACGGCAATGTTTTTGCTGGTTACGGCGGTGCCCACCGGGCTTTTGGGTGTGGGGGTGTTGGCGGTGACCGAAGACTTGGGTGACCGTATTTGGTTGGTGGCGCTTTGTTTGATTCTTTTTGGTTTGTTGCTGGGTTGGGCTGATCGCCGGCCTGCGGAGCGTTCTTTAAGCGATTTGGGAATGGGCCACGCAGTGTTGTTGGGGGTAGCGCAAGGTTTGGCTTTTCAGCCGGGGGTTTCTCGTTCGGGGGTCACCTTGACGGTGGCTAGGTTTTTTGGTTTAGCTCGTGAAGAAGCCGCCCGCTTAGTATTTTTGATGAGCTTGCCAGTTATTGCCGGGGCGGGGCTGATTAAAGCCTCCGACCTGCAGGTGCCGTCGGGCTGGCGGGCCGCTTTTGTGGTGGGCACGTTGGCTGCAGCGCTCAGTGGATGGCTGGCTGTGTCGGGCATGATCCGTTTGGTCGCCCATCGAAACTTTGACAGTTTTGTTGTTTACCGGGTGTTGCTAGGTAGCGGGGTGTTGTTGCTGTTGGCCAGCGGGGTGCGTTAGCCCGGGGTTAAGGCCAAAGCGATTTCTCCCCAATGGCGAGCCGCTGCTAAATCGGCCACTTGAGTCATGGGCACGGCCACGGTTATGCCTTGTTCGGTTTGGTCGAGTACTCGTGCGTTTTCAACCAGCAACCGTCCGGTGGGGGCGTAGTCGTCTACGGCGTAGAGATCTACCCGGTCGCCGGCGGTTAACGAAAGCCGGTCGGTGTCTTGTGTGAGAGCGATGGCCCGTTCGCCGATTTGTGGTCGGTGCTCATCGGGGGGTGCCACGGTGACGATTTGTTCTGCTGGGCAGGTGCTTTGGGCAAGAGCAGCGTCGACGGCCCGGCCGGTAATTAAAGCCAGCGAGGCGGCGATGAGCCACCACATAAGGCGGCGATGAGCGGCCCAGAGCCGGATGCGAGCGAAGAAGAATCCCATTTATGTGTCTCCCACGTAGGGGGTTTAATGGGGGAAGTGGGTGGGGCATGGCCCGGCGATTAGTCCGACGAACTGGTGGTGCTGGTTTTGTTTTCGGCAGGCTTTTTGGTCGACTCAGTTTTGGTGGTTGAGGGCTCAGAGGTACTGGTCGAACCGCTGCTAGTTTTTTTAGGCGTCGTGGTTTTTTTGGAGGCCCCGTGGTCGTTGCGGTAAAAACCGTCGCCTTTAAAGGCGATGCCTACGCCGCTAAATACTTTGTTGACCGAACCGTGGCAATCGCTGGCGGGGCAGTCGGTGAGGGCATCGTCAGCAAAAGATTGACGGGCCTCAAATTCGTGGGCGCAGGTTTGGCAACGGTATTGGTAAGTGGGCATCGGTAAGCCTAAGAAAAAAGTGAGGGGGAAAGTTGATCTCTTTACGAGAGTCTGAGTGTACCGTCCTGAGAGGAAAGATCTTATGGATCCGCCCTTTTGGGCGCTGCAGAGGGGATGCTTACCTACATGTTGGTCAACGTGGTGCTGATAGCGGCGGCTTATTTATTGGGCACGTTCCCTTCGGCGCACTTGGTGGCGGGCCGGGTAGGTATGGACCCCACCAAAGAGGGTTCGGGTAACCCGGGGGCCACCAACGTTTACCGTATTGCTGGGCGTCGCCCTGGGGTGGTGGTGTTTTTTCTGGATTTTTTAAAGGGCTTGGTGGCGGCCACGGCGGGTTTAGCATTGGATGGTCGCCCTTTGGGGGTGGCGTGTTGGGTGGCGGCCACCGTGGGCCATGTGGTGCCGGTGACTCGTGGGTTAAAGGGCGGAAAAGGGGTAGCGACCAGTGCCGGAGGAGCGGTGGTTTTGTTTCCTTTGCCGGCCGCCGGGGGTTTTGCTTTGTTTTTCTTGTTGGCTCAGGTAACGAAAAAGGTTTCTTTGGGTTCGATTTCGGTGGCTCTGGCTATGCCGTTGCTGCTGGTGTTAACGGGCCGTCCGGCCAACGAGGTGTGGGGGACTGCTGCTTTGGGATTGCTGATTGTGGCTCGTCATCACCGCAATATTCGGCGGTTGCTTAATGGCACCGAGTCTTCTTGGTCTCCTCGGTAACCTTTAGGTCTTATGAGTTGTGGGGAGTAAAGCAATGATTCCGTTAGAAGAAGCCCAAAAATATGTGTTGGAGCGCTGCCCGGTGGTGGCCTCGGTGAAGCGACACCCCAATGATTCTTTGGGTTTGGTGTTGACGGCCGAGGTAATGACTACCGAAGCGGTGCCGCCTTTTGCTAATACCGCTATGGACGGGTTTGCGGTGCGGGCCTCCGATACGCAGGAGGCACCCAAACAACTTAAGGTTGTCGACACTTTGGCTGCGGGGGCGGTGCCTCAGGTGATGGTTCAGGCGGGTGAAGCGATTCGCATTATGACCGGCGCGCCGATGCCGCCGGGGGCCGATGCGGTGATCATGGTGGAGTTGACCTCGGTGGAGGGTGACCAAGTGATGGTGGAAGCTGAAGTGCCAGAGGGCAACCATGTGCGCAACGCTGGCGAAGATTTACAACCCGGTCAAATAGTTTTTGCGGCGGGCCAGGTCTTGACCCCGGGGCATCTTGGGGTGCTGGCCAGCATCGGCTGTGTTGAGGTTCTGGTGCGGGAGCCTTTGCGAGTGGGTGTGATGTCTACCGGCGACGAGTTGATCGATGGCCCTCAGGCGTTGGCTCCGGGGCAAATTCGTGACGCTAACCGGCATTCTCTGTTGGCTTTGTTAGCTGAAACGGGTTTTGTGGGCGTTGATTTGGGTTTGGTGCCCGACAACCAAGAGGCGCTTGAAGAAGCGTTTTCTGCGGCTTGTCTGGGTGAGCAGCGGTGCCATGCCGTGCTTTCGTCGGGTGGGGTAAGCATGGGGGATTTTGATTACGTCAAGGTGGTGCTTGATCGTTTGGGAGACATGCGCTGGATGCAGGTAGCGATTAAGCCAGCTAAGCCGTTGGCTTTTGGTGTGGTGGGCGAGGTGCCGGTGTTTGGTTTGCCCGGCAACCCGGTGTCGTCCATGGTGTCGTTTGAACTTTTTGCTCGCCCGGCTTTGCGGGCTATGGCCGGGCACGAAGAACTCAGCCGTCCTCGAGTTTTGGCTACTTTGGAGGGGGCGTTGCCGCGTCACCTTGATGGGAAAACGCATTTCAATCGGGTGGCGGCCACCTTGGTGGATGGCCGCTACCGGGTGCGTTCGGCGGGTGGTCAGGGCTCGCATCAGTTGTCGGCCATGGCGGCCGCCGATGCTTTGGCAGTGTTGCCTGACGGGCCGGGGGCCCAAGATGGTGACCAGGTTGAGGTTTTGTTGTTGCGCTAGAAACTAGTGGACGTAACGACTGAGGTGCCTCTAGCCTGAGGGGATGAGCCGGCAACTGATTGATTCTTTCGGGCGGGTGCATCGAGATCTGCGTATTTCGGTGACCGATCGTTGTAATTTTCGTTGTACTTATTGCATGCCAGCCGAGGGGTTGGATTGGGTGCCCCGAGACGAGCTTTTGACTTTTGAAGAGATAGAACGTGCGGCGCGTTTAATGGTGGAGCGTTACGGGGTGACCAGTATTCGCTTGACCGGCGGTGAGCCCACGGTGCGTGCCCATCTACCAGTTTTGGTTGACATGCTGGCGCAACTACCGGTGGATTTGTCTATGACTACCAATGCCACAAAATTGTCGACTTTGGCGGAAGATTTAAAGCGTGCAGGTTTGAGGCGGGTAAATGTTTCGTTGGATTCTTTGCGCCCGGAGCGTTTTGCCGAGTTGACCTTGCGCGAAGACCTCGGCAAGGTTCTCGATGGCATTGATGCTGCTTTGGCTGCTGGTTTTGACCCGGTGAAAATCAACATGGTGGTTATGACCGGAATAAACGATGACGAGATTGTGGACTTTGCTCGCTTTGGCCGAGACAAAGGGGCGACGGTGCGCTTTATTGAGTTCATGCCTTTGGATGCTTCTGAACAGTGGACTGAGGATTCGGTAGTTACCCAACAGCAAATTGTAGAACGCATTAATGAGGTCTTTCCCTTGGTGCCAAAGGAGCGCACTGCGGCACCGGCTACCCGTTTTGTTTACGAAGATGGCCGGGGTGAAATTGGGGTGGTGGCCAGCGTTACGCAAAAGTTCTGTGATTCTTGCGACCGGGTGCGGTTAACCGCTGATGGACAGTTTCGTAATTGTTTGTTTGCGGTTGACGAGTTCGATTTGCGGGCTTTGTTGCGTTCGGGCGCCGACGACGATGAGGTGGGGGAGTTTTTAGAAAAAGCGGTGGCCGGTAAATGGGCGGGCCACGGTATTGGCACGGTGAACTTTATTCGCCCGTCGCGGTCCATGTCGCAAATTGGGGGTTGAGATGACTGAGTTTACGCATTTAGACGCTGAAGGTAATGCTCGTATGGTCGATGTGGGCGACAAGCCGGCGACGCGTCGCCGGGCGGTGGCGCGAGGGCGGGTAACTATGAGCCCAGTCACGGCTACTGCGCTGTTGGAGGGCACGGTTCCTAAAGGTGATGTGTTGGCGGTGGCTCGGGTGGCGGGCATTCAGGCCGCGAAGCGCACTTGGGAGTTAATCCCGCTGTGTCACCCTTTGTCGTTGAGTGCTTTGTCGGTGGATTTAGTGGTGGGCGAAGATCACGTGGCTCTTGAGGCGGTGGCTGAAACGGTGGGCCCTACTGGGGTAGAGATGGAAGCTTTGACGGCTTGTTCGGTGGCTGCTTTGACTATTTATGACATGTGTAAGGCTTTGGATAAGCACATGGTGATCGAGGGCGTGGCCTTGTGGGAAAAAGACGGCGGTCGTTCTGGGTCGTGGCGCCGCAACGAATAACCCTCTTCGCGCGTTAGGCGCGAGGCTTCGCGCCCTGCGCGCGTAGAAGTCCACCAAATGACAGTGTTGTAGTACTAGCCTGCTCCAAAGTCGAACAAAAGGTTCGGACAGTCGAACGGAGAAGGCATTGTTAATCTTATTGGGACTCGGAGTGCTCTGGGCCACGGTGTTGCTTCCCCCGTTGGTTCGCCGTAGTGGTGCTGGGTCCAGCACCCGTCCGCTAATCGCTTTGCCATCAGTGGGAGCTCTTGACCCCTCGGGGTTTCATGCCTTAAAACGCACCGCTGCTGAAGCTCCAAACAGTGCTCGAGCGGCCCGCCGTCGCCGCCGTGACGTGTTGATCGCTTTGGGCGGGGTAGCCGTTATGACCTTCCTTTTTGGCTTGGCCGTGGGGAGCATCATGTGGATGGCGCATTTCCTCGCCGACGTGGCTTTGGTGGGCTACGCCACTTTGTTGACCATGCGCCACCAACGTTCCATGGAACGTCCTGACGTGGTTATCCCGTTTCGCCCCTCTTCGGCAATGGTGCCCGACTTGGGTATTGCTATGCGAGACGAAGCAGTGTTACGGCGACAAGCCAACTAAGGCTTCAAAACCGCTACGCTCCACTGCGCCCATGGGGGTGTAGCTCAGTTGGCAGAGCGCTACGTTCGCAACGTAGAGGCCGGCGGTTCAATTCCGCTCACCTCCACCATGGGAATCCTCGAATAGTTTGTAGTGTTTTCACGTCTAACTACTGGTGTTTTTCGCTAATAAAGGATTCAGTTCAGAGAAAATGGACTCGGTTGACATCTATATTTGCCTATGGTAAAACTAGTCATGAATAGGATAAGCGGCAAGCACTGGTCAAGCATCTTCCTGTTTTTTTCGATTGCCTTCCTTGCTGCTGCTTCAATAGTTCATTTTTCTTCTCCCGCAGAAGCAACTACCGGTTATTGGAACGGCAACTCGCCAAGGAATTACTACAGGGTTTATCTGTCGCCTGCTTGGCATTCTTCAACTGCCGGAGCCAGGGGAGAGTGCCTTAACAAGTCTGAAAGGTCGATGGCTAGGGTTACTGCATATCATGCTTCAGTTTATGATTGGGTGTCGGGGATGTTTACTTTACGCGAGCGTGGCTACGACGTAGCGGTTGGTATTGGCAGCCCGGTGGCCAATAAAAATGATTCGAATAGTTGGGGTGCGAATTACCATATCCCGATCCACTCAAATGCCGCCTGGGGTTGTTCTTCACCAATTTCTTCGTCAAATGCGGGCACGCGAGTAATTTATGTGTCTTCTGGGGGGAGCGGGCTAGCCAGTAAACTCGTTTACTATGTGGGGCAACGAAATTACACATCGTATGGGTCACCGTCTCCCGGGACGAATGATTATAGGGGGCATGTAAATACTGGTATTACCTCTTTTGATTGTATTAGTGGCAACGGGGTTCCTGCACTAACTGAGGTTTGTTATACAACGGCGGTAGCGGCTTATTTGGAAGCTGAATTCCATGACTGGAATACCGGTGCCTCGTGGTTAGACACTACAAATTGGCAATCGAGAATAGGTTGGTCGGTAGATGTTTATTTGGGTTATCCCTAAAGGAGGAAAGCTTTGAAAGTAAAAATTATTGTTTCCACACTTGCTGTTCTTTTGGGTACATTTTTATTGTTCTCCAACACTGCGGACGCCGACCGGGTTTCACCACTGGCCTCTTGGCGAGGGTTCGGCCATCATTATGAAGAAGATGAGCAGATATTTTCTCAAGAGTTCAAGCAACGAGAAGCACTCACCGCGGCTTGTATGCAACAACAAGGCCAGAACTACCAAACCCGCATTCTTGATAACACTTCAAGTCAACTAAATATTTCTGATCCAAACGGTGATCGTTCTGAGGCAAGAACCAGCAACGAAGCCTATTTTCTGGCTCTCTATGGAGAAGTTAACCCTGAAATTTCAACCGCGGATTTAGATACCAATGCGGATGGGGTGATTGATTATGCGGAAAGTTTCGGCGGGGGTTGTTCTGGTGATGCGCATCGAGAGGTTTTAGGAGTATTTGCCGCCAAGGCGATATTGACTGAGGAATATAATCAACTTCGCCTTGAGGCTCAGACTTCGCCCGTTGTTTTGGCGGCGGAGCAAGATTGGTTGGCCTGTGTTGCCAAAAACAAAGATTTTCAAGGCTCATCAAGAACACAGATATTGTCTCAACTAGATGCGCAGTTGGATCAATCAGAGACAAGGGCGTTGTTGGACGAGTGTGAGCCCGGCTACCACTTGGTGCGACAAGGAGAGGTGATACGTCAAGAAACTCTTTTTGTCTACCAGCACCAAAAAACTCTTGAAGAGTTTGGAGTGAGTGTTGAGGGTTAAATCGTTACTGGTCTTGGCGGGGTTTTCTTTGTTGCTCACGGCCTGCAGCAGCACAGAAACCTCTGTGCCCGGTGAATCCGGGACGACCACCACCGAGCCGATTCTTCAAACGACCACCACCGAGCCGATTCTTCAAACAACCACCCTTCCCGAAGTAAGCATTACTTTTGAGCAATACCAGCCAACAGAGGAAGACGAAAAAGAAAACCAAACCCTTGAAGATCGAGAGCGGGAAGCAAACGAAAACGAGCCTCCCCCGGTTTCAGCGACGCCTCTGACCCCTTGTGAACAGGTGGCTCCCCAGGTTGGCTCCGTGCTGGTTTATTTTCCCTGTGGCAATACCATGGCCGATGCGGCAAGTTTTCTTCGCCAGTTGCCCGAGGGCCAAGACCCCTTGTCGTACGCTTTTGAACAACTGGTGGCTGGCCCCACCGAAGTCGAGCGAGCCCAAGAGGCTTTTCGACTCGTTCTTTTTGATGCATGGCCTGACTTCGCAGTTTTTAAAGAAGGCCCCGTGGTGGTTATAGATTTTGTGGGCACCCCAGTTTTGATACAAAACTTGCTTGCTTTTCACTCAATAACCACCGCCATCATGCGCACCGGCCAGCAGTTCAGCGGCCAAGCCGAAATACGAGTAAACGGCACCCCGCTTTACGATTTTGCTGAACAGGGTCAATAACACAAACTGTTTGACTGCTTGGTGCGCCCAGAGAAGAGGGTGGGGTGGCCGTTACCTTTCAAAGCAGGGAGCTTTTAAGGTGCCTCAAAAACATCTCCATTGTTGGCTAGCACCTCGGTGGGCAAAGCATGGCTGGTTGAGTCGGCAAGCGTGAGTTCAATGCGCCCAGCACGGCCGTGGAGGGCGGTGGTTATAAAAAACTCACGCGACCATTAGGTGATGAGTTCATGAATCTTTGTTAAAGGATGACCAACGAACTCAACTAAAGTTTTGCTGGTCGTGCTCAACGGCCGCCACCAAAGCAGCGCCCACCCCCGGCAAATCAGCCTCCAACCGCCCCCAACTGGGGATAAACGGCGACTCCAAAGGGCTTTCTAAAAAGTCTTGACCGGCTTGGAGTGCAGCCTGACCAAAAAGGTCCACCGAGGCCTCTTCTTGACGGCGATCATAAACAAACCCATTAAAAGCGGCGTCGCTGTCGTAGTGCTCAATAAGTTCGTAGGCCTCCCGGGTGTAGGCCGCCTTTAAGGTACGAAAACTCTCCGTGGTTAAGACCACTCCAGAGATGGCCAGTTTTCGAAAAAACGCTTTAGCAATATCGCTGCTCATGCGATGCAACCCTGCAGTGGAGTCCTCAGAGGAGAGATCCTGATGCTTGTGGTCATAAAGGTCGGCGAGTTCCACCTGGCAAATACGGTTCACCGGGTAACTGCGGGCGATCTCCGAAAGCACCCCGATCTCTAAGCCCCAGTCAGCAGGTACCCGCAGTGAACGAGCCACACTGACCTCTAAAGCCCACTCACCAGCCAACGGGTAACGAAAACTCTCCAAATAATCCAAATAATCGCGTCGGCCAAAAGTAGCGGCCAAGGCCCGCACCAACGGGGTCACGTAAAGCCTGCTCACCCGACCATTTAATTGCTTAGGGTCCGATGAAGCCCGAGCGTAAAACCCTTTAGCAAAGGCGTAGTCGAAAGAAGGGTGAGCCACCGGGTAAAGCAAACGAGCCAGTAACGAACGATCATAAGTAGCAATGTCCGCATCGTGCAAAGCAATTATTTGTGCCTGGCCGTGGCCCAACACGTAGCCCAAACAACCCCACACATTGCGGCCCTTGCCCGGCTCGATAGGGGCCCCGAGATGCTCAAAAACTTGCTGGGTAACCGTTTGCAACCCCGGGCCATCGTTCCACAAAACACGGCAACGCTGCGGCAAAACAGAAAACACCTGTTGGGCCTGAACAAATTGTTGCCGATCGGCTTGATCAAGGCCCACCACCACCTCTTCGAGATAATGGGCGGTAGAGAGTTCTTCAACAATGTGGCTTAACGCCGGTGACCCCAACTCAGAAGCCAAGCAGGGAATAATCAACGTCATGGGACGCTCCTGGCCCCACATAGCGAGATCGGTTTCAAGCTCAGCCACCGGCCGATCGGCCAAATTATGCAAGGTAGCGATTACCCCGTTTTGAAAGAAGTCGGCCATAACAGCAGGCTAGGCGTCCTTGGAGCCCTTAGCCCATCTAACATCAGACCATGACAGTAGACCTCGCCGCTTACGGGTGGCACGGAAACCCCCCGTCTGGAGACGGAGTACTGGGACGCATCGTCCGGGTTGACCGCGGCGAATGCGATGCCATCACCGCCCACGGGTTGCTTCGCGTGCTTTCCGACTCGCAGCGGGCGCAAAGCGAAACCGCCCCGGCCACCGGCGACTGGGTACAAATAGACCAAGACGCCGAGTTGGGCCCGCTGATTGCTGAAGTGCTCCCCCGAGCCAACACGGTGTCGCGGCGCGACCCCTCCGAAGCGGTAATTGAACAAGTGCTGGTAGCCAACGTTGACCTCGTGCTCATTGTGCACGCCCTCGACCGGCCCTTGCCGCCGGGCCGTTTGGAGCGTTTTTTGATTGTGGCCGAAGACAGCGGCGCCGAAGTTGCGTTGGTGCTTACCAAAGCAGACCGCGTGGAACCATCTTCAGAAATGGAAGCCACCATTCGAGCGGTAGCTCCCGAGGTGGCAGTACTGGTGGTAGCTCTCGGCCGAGAAGAAACCCAAGGGCTAGACGCAGTAGAGGCCCTGCTGAGCCCCGGCCGCACCGTGGCTTTGCTGGGAGAATCAGGAGCCGGAAAGTCAACGTTAATCAACGCTTTTCTCGGCGAGGAACAACTCCCCACCGGCGATGTTCGCCAAGGCGATAACAAAGGGCGCCACACTACGGTCAGCCGAGAACTGGTACTGCGCCCCGCCGGCGGGCTACTAGTAGACACCCCGGGTATTCGAGCCGTAGGCATATGGGACGCCCAAGAAGCCCTAGACCGAGTGTTTGGCGACCTTGAAGAACTGGCGACCACTTGCCGCTTTAACGATTGCGCTCATGACGCCGAACCGGGTTGTGCAGTAACCGAAGCGGTAAAAGACGGTATTGCTGATGCTCGCCGGGTGGGGCGCTACCGAGCGCTTCACGCGGAACTAGCCGAGCAACGCCAACGCGAAGAAGAACGGCAACGCAAAAAACAAGGCCGCCGCCGTTAACGCTTAAGGCAACAAGTTAAGGATTAAATCTGAAGGCCGAGCAATGACCGCCTGGCCGCCAAGCACACCCACCGGGCGCTGCATCGCTTTGGGGTGCGCCAACAAAAGGTCGACGATTTGGTCGGCGTTTAAACCGGAGGGGTTAACACCGTTGGCCGGATCGGCACGCACCAAATCAGCCGGCGGGCCAGCGAGTAGGCGCAAAAACCTTTGCAAAGTGGGGCGATCTAACGGATCTTTGAGATAGTCAATGACGTCGAACTCGACGTTGCGCTCTTCCAAAAGGGTTAAGGCGCCACGAGACTTACCTCAACCAGGGTTGTGGTACAACAACAGTCGGTCGCTCATAGCCGAAGACTAGCGCAGTCATGTCGGGTTTCGGGACGCCGACTCTTTAAGGTAATGGCTATGTCAATTATTAAAGAATTTCGTGCCCATCCGGCCACCGTGGGAGAGAGTTATACCCAACATGGCGTTCGAGCGTTGGCTATAGCTTTTCGCCTCATAAAAATTGGTTTGGCGGCTTTCGTGCACGCTTTAGTGCCTGGATTATTCAAGACCACGGCCAGCGACGAGATTCTTGTACTGAACGAAGAAATCGTGGCCTTGCGACAAAAAGCGGCTCAGCAATGAGCAATCCGCCACTCCAGGTAGAACTCACCCGGGCAGGCATTGGAGAAAGCGTCCACCTGGTAGATGCCGTGGTGGTAGATGTCGAGGGCCGGGTGCAACAAACTTGGGGGGATTTTTCTCGCCTCACCTTGCCCCGGTCGGCTACCAAACCTTTACAAGCCTTACCGCTGGTAGAAACCGGGGCCGCCGACGCCTTCAACCTCAGCACCGTGGAACTCTCCATGGCCTGCGCCAGCCACAACGGAGAAGCAGCCCACGTGTCCACCGTAGAAGCCTGGCTAGCCAAAGTCGGGTCGGGTCAACAAGACCTGGCCTGCGCCAGCCACTCGCATAGCGAACCTCGGTTAAAAGCCGACGACTACTGCAGCGGTTTGCCCACTCCGGTGTCAAACAACTGCTCGGGCAAACACAGCGGCTTCATCACCCTGATGCGTCACGAAGGTGTTGAGATTGACGGCTACCTGGATCCCGAGCACCCTCTGCACCGGGACTACATCACCCCCATGCTGGCCGAAATGTGCCACTTCGACCCGGCAGCTCAAGCACCAGGCATCGATGGTTGCGGAGTCCCGGTGTGGGCTATACCGCTCACCGGGCTAGCCACCGGATGGGCCAACCTGCCCGGCCGGCCCGCCGGACGCCGGTTACTGGATGCCATGATTGCTGAGCCCTTTTATATGGCCGGCACCGGCCGATCCTGTACCCGCATCAACACCGAGGGGCAAGGACGAGCCGTAGTAAAAACAGGGGCCGAAGGGGTGTTCTGCGGAACCCTGCCTGATCAAGGCTTAGGGATGGCGCTCAAAGTGCACGATGGTGGTTCACGAGCTTCAGGGGCGGCCGCCGCCTGGCTGTTGCATCAACTCGGAGCACTCGATTTTGACGGCACCGACGAGGTAACCAACCACGCCGGCCGGGTGGTCGGGGAGATACGGGTACGGGCCTAACCCTCGGCAGTTTCCTCAGCGGAAAGTGCTTGTTCAAAAGCGGCAATGGCCTGGTGAAGTTCAATGCCAAGTTGGCGCACCTCAAAAGCGAAGCGCTGAGCAGATTGTTTGAGGCGCTGGCGGCGCTCTTCCATGGGTTCAGAGTGCGGCGGCTCGTCAGCAACGAAGGTTCCAGAACGGCCTTGCCCCCTAGTGATGCCATCGCTCTCCAGTTCACGATAAGTACGAGCCACCGTGCCCGGAGCGAGACGCAACTGTTCGGCCAATTGACGTACGGTGGGAAGACGGCAACCGGGCTCAAGCCGGCCGACTGCCACCATGACAGAGATTTGGGCTCGGAGTTGCTCAAAGAGCGGAACGCTGGTGTGGGAGTTCAAGCGTAAAACGAGACGGCGGGATTGGCCATGGTGATCGGTGAACTGTGCGACAAGAGGAGCGGCCATTTGTTCATTGTACTAATACAATAAACAAATAGAAGCTATTTTGTCCTTTACTCTTGCCATGTCCACTAGTACAAAGCATAGTTGTAGCAATTGTTCACCAAAAAATAGGAGATCTCAATGCAACTAGTAACCGCAGTAATCAAACCCTTTAAACTCGACGATGTAAAAGACGGCCTTGCCGCAATGGGCATTCAAGGCATGACGGTTAGTGAAGTTCAAGGCTTCGGTCGACAAGGCGGCCACAGCGAAACCTACCGAGGTACCGAATACAAGGTGCTCTTCACCCCCAAAACACGGGTCGAAGTAGTCGTAGATGACGATCAAGCCGACGCCGTAGTTGAAGCAATCGTAGACGCCGCCCGCACCGAAAAAATCGGCGACGGCAAAGTATGGGTCACCGAAGTAAGCAACCTGGTGCGCATCCGCACCGGTGAACGCGGCTCCAGCGCCGTTTAAGGGATCAACTCATGACCAACCTCACTGTTTTTCATAACCCTCATTGACACGCCTCAAAAAATGCCTTAGCGGTCGCTGAGGAACTCGGAGTAGAAATCAATGTGGTGCTCTACATGAAAGAGCCCCCCACCGCAGAACTGCTGACCCGCATCGCTGCGGGCTTAGACGGACCAGTAGAAGACCTAGTGCGCAAAGACTCACAGTTCAAAAAACGTGAACTCAACGCTGACCACTATGTAGGCAACCCCGAAGCCGTGGTGGCTTTGTTGGCCGACCGAAAAGCTTTGCTCCAACGCCCGGTATTAGTGCGCGGCGACCTTGAAGGCACCGGGCCGTTAGAAGCCTGCGTAGGCCGCCCCAAAGACAAGCTTTACCAGTTCATTGGCCAAAAATAGCCATGACCGAACAAGCCCCTTGGGCCACCGCCGACCTTTGCGACGCCCACGGCGAAGATGTGCAAGTGCTTGACGGCGGGTTCGCCAACTATGGCGGGGTAGCGAGTTTCTCTGGGCCACTTACCACCTTGGCTGTAGAAAACGACAACACCTTGGTACGCACTGCTTTAGAAGAACCCGGCCAAGGACGAGTATTGGTGGTGGCCGGCCACGGCTCAACAACCTGTGCCTTATTGGGCGGCAACCTCGGAGCATTAGCCGCCGCAAATAACTGGGCCGGCGTAGTGGTTGACGGCTGCGTGCGCGACCTCGACGAGTTGGCGACCCACGCCGTAGGAGTACGAGCCCGCGGTGCTTGCCCCCGACGCAGCGTAAAAGCCGGAAAAGGCCAGCGAGATGTTGCGGTAAAAATAGGCGAAATAACCCTAACCCCCGGCATGTTTCTCTACGCCGACGCCGACGGCCTGGTGGCAGCCCAAAAAGCTTTGCTCTGACCCCTAAGGAAAGTTCGGCGGCCGTTTTTCACCCAATGCCGCCACTCCTTCAGAAAAATCAGGCCCCGCCATGTGTTCGTTCAAGCGGTCTAATGAATCCTCAACCGAGGTAGCAACGTCGCGATGCAAATCTAAATAAATCTGATGCCGGGTGGCCGCCAAACTTGACCGCGCCACCGGGCCCAAAAACTCGTCAATCCACCGGTGGACCTGACCCATAAAATCTTCCGCCTCAAAAACCGCAGTCACCAAGCCCAGAGTGTGCGCCTCTTCGGCCAGCACCACCCGACTAGTCAACAACAAGTCATTGGCCCGCCCCAAACCAATCAGGCGAGGCAACAACCAAGACAATCCATATTCGGCCGGCAACCCCAACTTGCCGTGCGAAGTAGTGAGTTTGGCCCCCGGCACAGCAAAACGCAGATCAGCAAAACACGCCAGCACCAAACTAATGCCCGCCGTTGCCCCATTAAGCGCCGCAATAACCGGTTTAGTCAAACCAAAATGGTAAGCAAAATCGGCATCAAAAACCGAGTCAACCCCGTAGCCCGGAAGCGCAATATCATCAGCGACCCCCGAGGCGTAACCACCGCGGTCAACGTGGCCATCTAAAGCCCCAGCATCGGCCCCTACCCCAAAAGCTTTTCCCTCTGGGTCGCCGGTAACCACAATGACCTTGACCGTTGGGTCCTCTTCGACCTGTTGCAGCAACCACCGGTACTCGGTGTGCATACGGCCCGTCCACGCATTACGGCGCGGCGGACGCGACAACACGATGACCGCCGTGGAATGGTGGCGTTCTAAACGGGTGACCTTTAACTCCATAGGCAAAAGGTAGCCCGCAAAAGGCGAAAGAATGCTGTTGGCCACCTTCACCTCAAGGAACAAAACCCACTACGGTACAGAAACAACCATTTACAGGGAGAACCACATGCTGGCCGCAATAATGACCAAAGTCCCCACCGACGAACTCGTCATCGCCGACGACGTCACCCTCCGGGACATGGGCCCCGGCGACGTCAAGATAAAGATCGCCCACAGCGGGGTCTGCCACTCTGACCTCTCGGCCATGAACGGCACCATTCCTCAAGCCCCACCCGCCGTGTTGGGCCACGAAGGAGCCGGGGTAGTCACCGAAGTAGGAAGCGCCATAACCCACGTGGTGCCCGGCGATCACGTCATCATTGCCTTCTCCCCACCCTGCGGCACCTGCGCCTATTGCACCGGCCGCGGCCAGCCCAACCTGTGCCTCACCGGTTACTTCACCATGAACTCCAACCCCCAATTTCGCCAAGGAGACAACGTGGTGGGCTCCATGACCGGTTGCGGAACCTTCGCCGAAGAAACCATTGTGGCCGGCATTGCCGCTATCAAAATTGACAACGACGTACCCCTTGACGTGGCCGCCTTGGTGGGCTGTGGGGTAACCACTGGGGTAGGCGCAGCATTGAACACGGCCAAGGTAACCCCCGGATCATCGGTCATGGTTATCGGTGCCGGCGGCGTAGGGATTGCGGCCATTCAAGGAGCGGCTATCGCCGGAGCGGCGGTCATCGTGGCCGTGGACCTTCACGAAGGAAAACTTGACCGAGCCAAAGCCTTTGGCGCCACCCACGCTGTGGTGCCCGACGATGTACCGGCGGTAATGGCCGAGATCACCGGGGGCGAAGGGTTTGACTTCACCTTGGAATGCATTGGCTTGCCTACCACCATGCGTCAAGCCTTTGACCTGACCCGTCGGGGCGGCACCGCTTGCATCGTCGGCGTGGGTCGGGCCGAAGAAACTTTTGAACTTTCGGCTTTCGAAATGTTCTTTTCAGAAAAAATCTTGGTTGGCTCCATGTACGGCGGAGCCGACGTGCGCACCGATTTCAACCGTTTCTTACGGCTTTACAAAGCCGGGCGCCTAGACCTTGAGGGCATGATCTCTCGCCGTATCAAGCTCGACGAGGTCAACGATGCCTTGTCCTGCATGGGCGACGCTGATGTGATTCGTCAAGTTATTGACTTTGACTGATCCCCAAGAGCTTTATGATCTAGGGTGACCAAAGTACACAATAACCGAAAGGCTCATCATGCGAATTGTGGTTGATTACGACCTCTGCGAAAGCAACGCCACCTGCATGGACCTCGCCCCGGATGTATTTGAAGTACGAGACGACGACTTTCTCTATGTGCTGAACGAGACCCCGAGCGACGACCGTCGAGAAGTAATGGAAGATGCAGTGCGCCGTTGCCCCAAACAAGCAATAGCACTTAAAGACTGACGCCGGTTAAACCCGTGCGAAAATCTATAACCATCGTCGGGGCTTCGCTGGCCGGCTTACGCGGTGCCGAAGCGCTACGCCGAGACGGGTTTAACGGCCCCATTTCGTTAATAGGCGACGAACCCCACGCTCCCTACGACCGGCCACCGTTGTCAAAAAAAATATTGGCGGGCGACTGGGAAGCCGACCGAGCGGCCCTCACCCCGGCAGAACGTTTCGCAGACCTCAACCTTGACCTCCGCTTAGGTAGCCGAGCCACCAAACTCAATGTAGACAGCCAAACCCTGTGGGTAGACGGTGAACCGGAGGCTTACCAGGGGTTGCTAATAGCCACCGGCGCCCGCTGTCGAACCTTGCCCGGCACCGAAGGTATGAACGGGGTGCACACCCTGCGCAGCCTCAACGATTGCTTAGCGATTCGCACCGCACTGGAAGCCGGCCCCCGCCGACTGGTGGTGGTCGGTGCCGGTTTCATTGGCGCCGAAGTAGCAGCGACTGCGGTAGGGAGGGGCGTACCCACCACCCTGATCGAATCATTAGCAGCACCCTTAGAACGAGTAGTGGGGAACATGGTGGGGGAGGTGGTGGCCGAAGTGCACCGGTCAAACGGGGTGGATTTGCGGTGCGGGGTCGGGGTGACTGCAGTGCACGGCCGAGAGCAAATAGAAGCCGTAGAACTCACCGACGGCACAATCATTGAAACCGACTTGTTGGTGGTGGGCATTGGCGTGTTACCCAACACCGAATGGCTAGAGGGCTCGGGCCTGACCATTGAAAACGGTGTGGTCTGTGACGAAACCTGCTTAGCAGCACCAGGGGTGACGGCCGCCGGCGATGTGGCCCGCTGGCTAAACCAGCGTTACGGCGAACTCATGCGAGTAGAGCACTGGGACAACGCGGTGGAACAAGGCCCCTACGCTGCTCGGCGTTTACTCGTTGATCAACCGGCCGACCCATTCACCCCCGTGCCGTGGTTTTGGAGCGACCAGTTTGACCGCAAAATCCAGTTAGCGGGCCGCCCCAGCCCCGACGATGAGGTGCAGATCGTGAACGGCTCAATTGAGGAGCATCGCTTCGCGGCTTTTTACGGCAGCCACGGAAAACTCCGAGCAGTTTTTGGTATGAACCGGCCGCGCCAAGTCATGCAAGGTAAAAACTTGTTAGCCCAAGGAGCCAGTTGGCAAGAAGCTCTCGCGGTAGCCGCAGCATGGGAATAAAGCATGGGGTCTGGGCGGTGGGCTTATTGCTGGTTGTTTCCTGCGGATCAGAAACCGTAGAAAGTTTTGATGTACCAGCGTTAGAAGAAAGTATTCCTGAGGTGCTGGCCCCTGGTTTTCCGGGCGTGGTGGGCGAGGTGGAATGCCAAGAAGTAAACGATTCGTTGACCTGCACCGCAGAAATAGCTGGAGAAAAAGTTTCTCTCGACGTTGAGGGCCCCAACGGCGACGGCGAAGTTGCGGTGTCTTTCGCCGGAACCCTCATTTGGGGCGCCGAGGTAGCCCAACAGGTTAAGCAACAACTTGACGCTGACTTGGGGTTGGATCACACCGTTTCTTGTTCCCCAGAAGTCCAGATAGCCCGAGCGGACCAAGAGTTTGCTTGTCTGGTAGAGGAACCCGCAGGACGCCAGTACAAATTCATGGCGCAGTTACTTGACGCTGAAGGTTCTTTCCGACTTTCTTTGGTGGTGGACGGTTGATGAGGCTTGGGTGGTATTCGCCAGCCAAGATAATTTTGTATAGTTCTCTTTGTTAGAAGTAAGGAAAAATATGGGCAAAAGATTTTTCGCACGAAATGATAAAAACAAACCAGAGGCAAAGGTTGCGGCGCCACAAGAGCCAGCGCCCATTACCGACCTTGGTGAAAGTGACTTCTTTGACTCACTAGATGGCCACGCCACTGTGGTGGACTTTTGGGCCCCCTGGTGTAACCCATGTAAAACACTGCACCCAGTATTTGAAGAAATCGCTCGTAACCAGGCCACGGAAAACGTTCATTTTGTTCGAGTGAATATTGATGAGTCTCCGGGCCTGGCCTCTGCCTTGGGTATTATGAGTATCCCGACGCTGATGCTTTGTGATCTTGGCGGTAACGAAGTAGACCGCATCACGGGCATGCCCAACCGTCAGCGGTTAGATGCGTTCGTAGCCCAAGCCGGCTCTTTGACGACTTAACTGTTTTTTACTTACTAGCCAAACGTTGGGCCAAGCGCACGTTTACTCGGCGGCGCTCTCGGTGTTGAGCCACCACTAATGCTCCCTGGGGCACCGGATGCTGATCTAAAAACTGGTCCACATCGGGGTGAAGATTTGGGTCGATCAAAGCCCGGACACCTTCTAACAAACGGGCGATACTGTTGGAAGGCAGCTGGCTGGAGAGGGTGCCCCAATGCTCGGTCACCGTAGCCCACACCAAGTTGCGGTGTTCGGGGTGCATAAGCGCTTGGCGAAGAATAAACGGGGCGTCCTGGGAGCGGATGCCTCCGGCGACGATTTCTTCAAGCAAGACCAGGAGCTCTTGTTGTCCAGGAAAAAGCGCCAAAGCTCGCAAGAAACGCTGCTCTTCTTGAGCAGTGGTTGCTTGGTCGGCTCGTTGGCGAAAAAGACCGAAGGTAGCAGCATCACCAAAACGGGCGGTGACGCTCACGGCGGCCGCCGTTACCGCCGGGTCAACAGCCCCAGAAGACCAAAGTTCCCGGCACCGGTCAATAGTGGGCTGGTGATGGCCCAGTTGACCCAAAGCACCCAAAAGAAGGCCCCGGAGTTGTTGAGTGCGTTGATCCTCGTGGAGCGGGCCTGACCAACTCAAGGTTTCGGCCAAAGGAAGCAGCAAGTCAACTACCCCGGCAACCGGTCGGCCCGGCGAAAACAAGTCAAGGGTGGTGAGTCCACCCAAAATGGCTTGCCACACCGCTAAATCGCCGTCAAGGGCGTAAGGCTCCATAGCAGCCACAAACTGGTGAGGGTCTTGACGCCCCGCCAGCGTTTGAGCCCACCGGTCGCCAATCAGATTAGCTCGTTCGGCTGCAGTGGTGGCCTGAGCCTCCGGCAAAGAGGAGCGATAAAACCCAGAAGCATCAGCATTGAGGTTGCACAGCGGTGCATCAAGTTGCACCGTGACCGGTTGGTCGCCGGCCAGCAAAACTGCTTGCGTTCCCTCGGTGGTACGCAAACGCACCGGAATCGACCAGTGCTGGTCGGCCCCTCCGGGGTTGTAGCGAAAGGGCTGTTGACGCAACGTCAATGTCTCGCCGGTTACCTCGCCGGTTACTTCGGGGTGGCCGCCTTGAAAAATCCAATCCTGCATTAAATCACCCACCGGTTGCCCCGAAACCTCCTCAAGGGCTTGCCACAAATCTTCATTGTCGGTGTTGCCGTAAAGATGGTTAGCCAAATAACGGCGCACCCCGTTGCGGAAAACCTCTTGGCCTAAAAACTGTTCCAACATGCGCACCACGGCGGCGCCTTTTTCATAAGTCAACAAATCAAACATGCCTTCGGCGTCGGCCGGGGTTTCCACCGGATACTCAATGGGCCGGGTAGCGGCCAAAGAATCAACGTCCAAAGCGGCCGCTCGAGAGGTGCCAAAACCCGTCCAGATGTCCCACTGAGGGCGAAAAGTCTCCACCGCTTTCATCTCCATGAAAGTGGCGAACGCTTCGTTGAGCCAAATGCCGTTCCACCAACGCATGGTGACCAAATCGCCGAACCAAAGGTGGGCTAGTTCGTGGCTAAGCACCGCAGCGACCGCTTCAAGTTCTTGTTGGGTGGCTTGCTCAGGGTCTACCAACAACAACACTTCTCGAAAAGTGATACAACCCAAGTTTTCCATGGCCCCAAAAGCAAAATCGGGCAAAGCCACCAAGTCGACCTTGCCGCCCGGTACGGGCAGGTCATACCACTCGGCAAACCAGCGGAGTGAATGGGCTGCCACCTCTAAAGCAAATTGAGTGAGGTGCCCTTTGCCCGGAGGATGAATGACCCGTACCGGAATACCTCCCACATCAATGGGGTCGGTAGCGGCCAAAGGGCCCACTACAAAAGCCACCAAGTACGTAGAAAGCGCAATGGTGTCGGCAAAAACCACCCGATCTACCTGCGGAGTCAACGAAGTACGAGAAACCTCTGCGCCATTAGAAATAGCTAGCAAACCCGAGGGGGCATCCAAAGTAATACCAAAAGTGGCTTTGAAATCCGGCTCATCAAAACAAGGAAAACACCGTCGGGCATCGGTGGATTGAAACTGAGTGGTAGCCACCGTGTGGTCTTGGCCTTCGATGTTCAAGGTACTGCGGTAGAAGCCCCGCAACCGGTCATTGAGGATGCCGGAAAATTCAAGATCGATAGTCAACGGCCCGGCAGCCACTAACCCCGAAAGGGTAAGTTGCTCAAGGTCAGTATCAAGGGAGAAACCTACCGCTTGGCCATTTACCTGAGCCGAAGAAACATTGAGTTCAATGGCGTTGAGCGTCAACTCCTTTAAGGCTTGGTCGGCGGTGGCCTCAATGCGCACCGAACCGGTGAAGGTGTGATTTTCAAGATCCGGCACCAAATGCAAGGCGTAATGCTGGGGGAGTACGGTGCGGCTTAAACGATGTGACGGCATAAAGACAGATGCTAGTGGTGGCGAAGCAGAGACTTCGTGCCACAATGGGTTTCTAATAATTTTGACCGGAGGTCAATGGTGGGTACAACAGAAAACACGGCGACTTTTGACGTGGTCGGTGTCGGTAACGCCATTGTTGATGTGCTGGCCGAAGTAGACGACGCTTTCATTAACCAGCACTCGCTGGCTAAAGGCGGCATGACCCTCATCGACGCCGACCGAGCGCTACAACTCTACGAAGCCATGCCGCCCGGGTTGGAAATCAGCGGAGGTTCGGCGGCCAATACTATGGTTGGGGTGGCCGGTTTTGGCGGGCGAGCGGCTTATATCGGCAAAGTCAGTGCCGATAGCCTCGGTGATCATTTTGGCCGAGACCTCGCCGAAGCCGGGGTTAACTTTTCGGTTCCGGGATCCCCCGAAGGCTTACCCACGGCCCGCTGCTTGATTCAAGTGACCCCCGATGCGCAGCGCACCATGAATACTTTTCTGGGGGTTTCGTCGCACCTCACCCGAGACGATGTTGACCCCGAACTGGTGGCTTCGGGAGCCACGTTGTATTGCGAGGGTTACCTCTGGGATCGTGAAGTAGCCAAAGATGCTATTCGGTACGCCATGGATGCCGCTCGAGAAGCTAACCGTCGAGTGGCCCTCACCATGTCGGACCAAATGTGCGTTGATCGCCACCGCCAAGAATGGCAAACCCTGCTTGATGACCGGGTAGATGTGGTGTTTGCCAACCGATCAGAACTCTGCGCCTTTTATCAAGTTGACGATCTAGATCAGGCGGTAGATGCAGTAGCTAGTCACGTGGAGTTGGCTTTCATCACCTTGGGGCCACGAGGTTCGCTTGTCGTCAACGGATCGCAACGCATTGAGGTGCCAGCTGACGAACTCGACGGGGTAGTGGATACCACCGGAGCCGGCGACCTTTATGCTTCCGGAGTGCTTTACGGCCTTAGCCGTGGGGTAGCGCTTGAACAAGCGGGCCGCTTGGGGAGCATCGCCGCCGCCGAAGTAATCAGCCACCTCGGAGCCCGTCCGGGTGATAATCTGACCGAGGTAGCGCAACGTATTATCGGGTGACCCAATCAGGCACAAGAGGTCCCGGGGTATTAGCGTTACCGCTATGACTGACCAAATGATTTGTTTTGATGTAGAAGTTACTGACGGCGTGGCCACGGTAACCATGAAACGCCCCGAGCGTTTAAACACCATGATCCCCGAGTTCTGGGATGAACTGCCGGCCTTGGTGCGCGACCTTGATGCCCGGGGCGATGTACGAGCGGTGGTCATTGTCTCCACTGGTAAGCATTTCAGCGCCGGCATGGACCTGGCGGTCTTTGGTGGTGGAGCAGGCGGCAGCACCAAAGAGCGAGGCCGTACCGCAGCCAACACCCGACTCAACGTGCTGCACCTGCAAGAAACTTTTTCTGCTCTAGAAAAAGCTCGTATGCCAGTGCTGGTGGCCATTCAAGGCGGCTGCATCGGCGGAGCAGTAGACATGGTGACGGCCGCGGATATGCGCTACGCCACCGAAGACGCCTTCTTTTGCATTCAAGAAATAAACATTGGTATGACGGCCGATGTCGGTACCTTGCAGCGCTTACCGAAACTGATTCCCGAAGGAGTATGCCGAGAGTTGGCCTACACCGGTCGCCGTATGCCGGCCGCCGAAGCCAAAGCGGTGGGCTTAGTAAACGAAGTGTTCCCCGACCACGAAACCATGTTGGAAGCAGTACAACTGGTGGCCGCCGAAATAGCCAGCAAGTCACCGCTGGCTATTTGGGGCACCAAACAAATGATTAACTACACCCGTGATCACAGCACCGCCGACTCGCTGGATCACATCGCTACCTGGCAAGCCGGCATGTTTGTAGCCGTCGACATGAAAGAAGCTTTTGAGTCGCAAGCCGAAGGACGAGACAGCGATTTTGAAGACCTGTTTCCGTTTCAAGGCGGCGTGGGAGCACTCACCAAAGACGATTAGGCAACATCAAGAGTAAAAATAGGCCAGACTAGGGCCATGAGATCTTTGTCTGGCACCGAAGCACGCCGCGTCGCTTTGCGGGCTCAAGGGTTTGCCGACCCTGCCCCAAAGGGCCCGGTAACGGCGCAGCACTTCAAACGCGTGATAAAACGCCTCGGACTGTTACAACTCGATTCGGTACAAGCGGTATGCCGGTCGCACTATTTGCCGGTCTACAGTCGCCTCGGGGTATACGACCAAACCACTTTAGATAAATGGCTATGGCATTCAGGAAAAATGTTCGAAACTTGGTCGCACGAAGCCTCGGTAGTGCCGGTCGAAATTGAGCCCTTGCTGCGATGGACAAAACGTGAAGCCCGCCACGGCGCTACCTGGGACGGCTTGCACAAAATGGCTACCCAACGATCGGGCTACGTCGCGGGAGTGCTGGCCGAAGTTCAGCAAAACGGGCCACTCAGCGCCGCCGACCTCAACGACCCTCGGCCCCGCAAAGGGGACTGGTGGAACGGTCGTTCAGAAGGCACCCGCTCATTGGACTGGTTGTACCGAGTGGGTGAGGTAGGTATTCGCCGCACCGATAATTTCAAAAGGCGATACGAATCTTTTGCCGAGGTCATCCCGGAACACATTCGTCACCAAACCACCCCCACTGACGAAGAAGCTCAACGACAACTTTTACTCATAGCGGCTCGCTGCCTCGGGGTAGCTACGGCCAGCGATCTGGCTGACTATTTTCGGATGAAACTCCGGGTGGCGCGCCCTCGCCTGGCCGAGTTGTTAGAAGAACGGTTGCTGCTTCCCGCAGAAGTAGAGGGCTGGGATGAGCTAGCGATGGTGGTTCCTCGGGGGCCAAAGGCCGACCCGGTAAAGGCTCGGGCTTTGTTGTCGCCGTTTGACCCTGTGGTGTGGTGTCGGCCTCGCGCCGAGCGACTGTTTGGCTTTCATTACCGCATAGAAATCTATGTGCCGGAAGCCAAACGAAAATACGGTTACTACGTGTTGCCCTTTCTTCTTGGTGATCAGTTAGTGGCTCGGGTAGACCTTAAAGCCGAGCGAACCACCGGCCGGTTGTTAGTAAAAGGCGTTTATGCAGAAACCGGCGTAGCGAAAGAAAAAGTTGCTCGGGAACTTTCGAAAGAACTCAAGCGGCTGCAAAAGTTTCTTGGGTTGCAAGAAACCGTGGTGAAGCGCCGCGGCAACTTGGCCAGTGCCCTCCGGTCTTTTAGTAAATAGCTAGCGGCGAGCGTTGCGCCACTGAGCGTAAGAAACCAAGTGACCGAGGGCTTCTACCGCACGATCGGCGGAGGCGTAACACAACCGGCCTGAGTCTTTGACGGCCTGCACCATCGGGTTTCGCGGATCTGTTGCGGCGATTTCTGAAGCCACCAACACTGGGGTGTGGTGTTTGCTTGATGCCTCGGCCGCTGCTTCGGCGTAGCGGCGTTCTTGACGCTCATGAAAATCCACAATGCGCTCAAGGCCGTGATCGGGGTAAAAAGGGCCCAACCGGGTAAGCGCTGCGGTGTTGCCTTGAATGCCTAGACCCAGTTGCACAATGGCATCAATGTCGGGGTGGGTGGCCGCCAGGTTAAGTATTTCCGGAATGGTGTCCCGAGTTTCTCCGCCGGCAAAATCCACCGGGTTGTTACGGCTCCAACGTGGGGGAAGGAGTTGGTCAATGCTGGCCTGGAGATCTTTAGGTAGAGGCGCCAAGTTGAGTCGGCGGTGGCGGGTAATGGCATCAGCGGTAATGACCCCCCAGCCCCCTGCCGTGGTCAGCACCAAGGTTTGACCACCCGAAGGGAGGGGTTGGGTAGCCAAGGTAGCGGCCGCTTCGAAAGCGCTTTCAATGGTGGCGGCCCGAACCAAGCCGGCTTGGCGGGCCACCCCGTCAAAAACCCGATCGTTGGTGGCTAGCGAGCCGGTGTGTGAAGCGGCCGCTTTTTGCCCGCCACTGGTGGCACCGCCTTTAACCACCACCACCGGCAGGTGGGGGGTGATTTGTCGAACCCGTTCGGCAAACGCTCGGCCATCTTTGAGGCCTTCGATATAGCAAAGAGCGACATCGGTTTCGGGGTCGTCGGCAAACCATTCGAGATAATCGGCCAACGAAGTGGCTGCTGCGTTACCAGCCGAAACGGCGCGACTAATACCGATACCGGTTTGGGTGGCGTAGTTTTCGAACGCCGAAACAAAGTTGCCGGATTGCGAGGCCACACCGATGCGACCACGGGGCGGGTAAGGAGCAACGATTTGTGCACAAAGGCCTATCGGGGGAGAAACCAGGCCTTGCCCATTGGGGCCCGCCAGCACAAGGCCCAAATCGTTAGCTAAAGCCACCAAACGAGCTTCGGCCTTGGCGCCTTCGGGGCCGGCCTCGGAATACCCGCCGGTTACCATGAACACCGCTTTGATGCCGCGAGCGGCGGCGGCCCTTAGGAGTTCTTCGTTGGCGTCGGGTGGCGTGCAGACCACCAAAAGTTCGGCGGCGTCTTGCGGTACTTCATCCAAAGAAGCAATGACCGGTTGGTCGAGCAAAGTGCCAGACGAACGGCCCAAAGCAAAAATCTGACCCTGGTAGCCGCAAGACAAAAGGTTGTGGAGAACCACAAAACCGAACTTGCCGGGATGGCTCGAAACACCGGCCACCACCACACCCGAGGGTTCAAAAAGAGGGGAGAGGTTACGGGTCATGATTGAGCCTCGGCCACCTCAACGAGAGCATCAACGGCTACCGGTTGGCCGTCGGTCACGATGAGCGGGTTCAAGTCAACAGAAACAATGTTGGGGTCCTGAGCGAGGGTGCTTAAGGCGCAAAGAATGCTGACCAGCGTGGAACGGTCCACCGCAGGTTCGCCGCGAAAAGCACCCAACAACGTTTGTGACGCCAGGTCATCAATGAGTTCCTGGGCATCAAGGGGGCTTAACGGGGCCAAGCGAAAGGCCACGTCGCCGATGGCTTCGGCTAATACCCCACCCACGCCCAGCATGACGCAGGCCCCGAACTGCTCATCGCGTACCAAGCCGGCAATCAACTCTCGATTGCCGGTCACCATAGGAGAGATAAGTAAATTCACTGGTCCATCTTCGGGAAGGGCAGCGGCCAACAACTCGGCGGCGGCCGCCTCAACCGATGCAGCATCGGTCAATTTTAAGCGCACCAAGCCACGTTCGGTTTTGTGCGCAATAGCATCACCGCACAATTTTACGGCAACGGGAAAGCCCAAAGTTTGAGCGGCCTGGGCTGCTTGTTGGGCGGTCTCAGCACTGGCCCACGAAGAAACCAATACTCCGGCGTCCGCTACCAAAGTGCGGGAGTGGGCTTCAGAAAGAGTAGGCACGAATAGTTTTTCTAGCAGGCCAGAGCGGTTGGGTTCTACATGGGCCAATGTGCGAGACTACAGGCATGCCCTGGATTGAGACCGTACCCGATGACGAATGGACCGAAGGCGCCTTGGCGGAAATGTTCCCTCAGGTCGTTGACCAGCAGTCTGGCCGGGTGGATCACATCATGGCCGTGCATTCATTGAACCCGCAAGGCATGCAAGCCCATCAGTATCTTTATGCCTCGGCCATGTCCGGCACCAAAACTTTACGCAAGGTAGAACGCGAGTTGGTGGCCTTGATAGTGAGTTTGGAAAACCACTGCCACTATTGAATTGTTCACCATCGACGCGGTCTGCGTCGCTTGCTTAAAGATGATGAGTTGCTGGTGGCCGTTGAAAGCGATTGGGCAACGGCTGGCCTTTCGCCGCAACGCCAAGCCATGCTGGCTTTTGCCCTCAAGTTGACGGTGACCCCCGGTCAAATGACCAAAACTGATGCCGAAATGCTCACGGCGGTTGGTTTTACTGATCGAGACATTCTTGACATTGTTGAAGTAACGGCTTACTTCGCTTACGTCAACCGCCTCGCCGATGGTCTCGGTGTCGAACCCAACGAATCCTGGTACGAGAGCTAGAGCGACAAAGAATCACCGGTGATGTAGGTGGCCAAGGTTTGGGGAGACACCACCACCACAGGGAGGGCCACGTCATAGAGTTCGGCGGCCACGATGGCCCCTAAAGCCACAATGGCATCGGGGTGTTCCATAATGATGGCTGCCGGAGCAGTGCCGCAACGAATGGCCTCTAAAAGCACCGCACTGGCAGAACTAGAACCTCGGCCCGAGGGCATAACCAACATGGTGCCGCTTATCGACATCCCAACTTGAGGGTGATGTTGATCAATGATGCGTCCGGTAGTCGCATCTAAGCCACCCCACAGACTCAACGGCTCATCAAGACGCAGCACCAAACCCTCGGCTTGGCCCGGGCAAAGAAAATGCGGGAAGTCAGCCATTAGCCCACAGGCTTTCATCCACGGTCACCACGCCGTTTATTGCAGAGTTAACGCATTCTGCGGTACTGGCCAAGGTCACCTCCACCCCAAGGTTGCTAGGGGCGTAATAAGCCCACTTGGCCGAGTCGGTCATGGCCGGGCCAGTACCGCCGGTCAACGCCGGAGACAAATAAGTGCAGGTATCGACCACCACGGTCACCCCTGCTGCTTCCAGCGTGCCCAACCAACCTCGCAGTTGCAGTTCGTGATAAATGCCTCGCCCAGTAGAAACTAAAAAATTCACCGAAGGATGTACCTGGCGGCCGGACAACAACGGAACCAAAACAGCAAACTCGTCAAGCGAATAGTGCGGCGTCCCCAAACACACCGAGCTCAAAGAAAGACCCGTAGCAGTAGAAAGCGAAGCCCGGGCCTGGTTTAAGTCAGTCAGCGAAACCTGCATGGTACTTAGCGGATCAACACCACCCAAGGCCTCAGAGAGCGTAGGGGCCTCTGGGGTGCTACCTACCATATGGAACATCCCGATGCCCCCTGAGGAAGCCGCCGCCGCCCCCAAAGACTTCAAACGATGCTCCGGCTGGCCACCGGGCACCCCAGTAACCACCGGAACCTGCACGCCAGTAGTCGCCCCCACCAGCGCCCCCAACACCGGAAACAACCAATCGGAATCCAACAAAGCAGAAGGAAGACCAGACACATCAAAGACTCGTCTGGCCCGACGGTTTTCTTGCAAATGCAAACCAGCAGCAGGAGCGCGCCCCGTGATAGACGCACAAATATCAATGAAATCGCCGTAACGGTCGGTTCGCGCCCCCAACACCGAGTTAGCGAAAATAATGGCGTTGGACTCCGCCCAAGCCACATGCTGCCCAAAACCCGGCCGCTCATCAAGTTGGTAAGGGGCGCAAGTCCAAGTGGGCTGACCACCCAAACCTTTGTAGCACTCAGTCAAAAGCCGACTCTGCTCAGCCTCTTTGGGGTCACCGGTAAAAAGATCCGGATGTAATAAATCCAGCGAAGAAACATTAAGTGTGGTGGGCACCTTTACCGAAGCACCCAAAGCCAGCAAACGTTCGGCGAACGCCAAAGTGGAAGGCCCGTGGTAGAGGCAAGAATCCACGTGCGCACCCGAAATAGTTAGGAGTTGTTCGGCTTCTAAGGCCTCGGCCAAACGCACCACAATGCGCATAGCCATTTGCGCACCCGGCCCAGAGCCACCGTCAAGTAACTGCTGGTCTTCGGCAGTGAGGCGCAACGGCATGACTACCCTTGGTCAATAAGCGCGTCGTAGCCCGGTTTGATGACCTCATTGATGAGATCAAGCCGCTGATCAAAGGGCAAAAAAGCGCTCTTCATGGCGTTGATGGCGAGCCAACGAAAATCTGGTAAACCCCAATTAAAAGATTCGTGAAGAGCCATCATCTCGGAAGTCATAGAAACGTCGCTCATCAAGCGATTGTCGGTATTTAAGGTGACACGAAAACCCAACGACCGCAACAAACCAATGGGATGGTGAGCGATACTTTCAACCGCACCAGTGTGCACATTAGAAGTAGGACAGAGCTCTAAAGGAATACGGCGGTTGCGCACAAAGTTCGCTAAACGCCCCAATTGGGGTTGACCATCACGATCAAAGGTGATGTCATCAACAATGCGCACCCCGTGGCCCAAACGTTCCGCTCCACAAAACTGCACCGCCTCCCAAATGGAGGCCGGGCCAAAAGCTTCCCCGGCATGAATGGTGAAATGAAAGTTCTCTCGCTGCAAATATTGAAAAGCCTCCAGATGCAAAGTTGGGGGGTAGCCCGCTTCTCGACCAGCAATATCAAAACCCACCACACCTTGGTCACGGTGACGAACCGCCGCCTCGGCCACCGCTAAAGAATCTTGCGAAGTTCGCATGGCCGTAACGAGCGTGCCAATAATGATCCCCGACTCTGCGCTGGCTTGATTAAAACCTTCGGTGGTGGCTTCAATGACCTCATCAAGCGATAAGCCTTCCGCGGTCATCAACGACGGTGCGTAACGGATTTCGGCATAAACCACTCCATCGGCTGCTAAATCTTGTCCGCATTCGTAAGCCACCCGTCGACAAGCGTCGGCCGTTTGCATCACCCCCACGGTGTGTTCAAAAGTTTCCAAGTACAGGCCAAGGTCTCGACGGTCTGCGCCTAAATGAAACCATTGGGCAAGTTCTGCAACGTCAGTAGAAGGAAGCCCTTGGTAGCCGTATTGGTCGGCTAACTCAATAACGGTGGCGGGGCGAAGACCGCCATCGAGGTGATCATGAAGCACCACTTTGGGTGTTTGGCGCAGAATTTCTAAATCAAGGTCCATGGTTCAGCCTAGCCACAACCAGCGAAGAGGAATCACGAAAAACCGCGAAGCGGGAGGTCGCGAGGCCTTTGTAGCCAATTGTCAGCGGCGTATTGAGTAGTTCCGTCAATAATGTGCAAGGTATAAGCCCGCCGGGCCGTCGTTGACGTATTGGGTGCGCTCCAGTGGGGGAGAAGCCCCGAAAAGGCCACCAAAGTACCAGCTTTTACCTCCACCGGAACCAGTTGCTTCATGTCGTAAGGAGTGGGGTCAAGCACCTCAGTGACCGTGCCCGAAGCGGTTAAACGAGAACGACTCCGTACCGGTTTGGTATGGCCACTAGGAAGCACCCACAAACACCCGTTGTCTACCGTGGCATCATCTAAAGCAAACCAAAGGCCAATCACCGACGGTGGATCGGTCCATAAAAAAGTGTGATCAGTATGGCAAGCCACCTCGCCGCCAATACGCGGGGGCTTAAAAATGACCATGGACTGTAGAAGCAAAGGGTCAGCCACCCCCAGTTGACTCACCAAATTGGCGAGGTCTGGGGTTCGAGAAAAATGGTCAAAGGTTGGGTCAAGATCGTGCATTGCGTGACCAATTTTGTTCAGCGCTTCTGCAAAAGGAACACAGAGTTTTCCGCCCGCATCAAAAGCGCCATCTTCAAAAAAAGGCCGGATGGTGGCCCCCGAAGAAAGAAACCACTCATCTTGTGCATGGCTTTGTTCGGTGGTAGAAAAAATTGTGGTGGCCTGCGGCGAGAGATGGTTGGCGAAGCCGGCAACCAAGGCATCGATTTGAGTGTTCAGGCACGCCAACGATTGCTGATCCACGAACTCAGGAAAAACTAAAAAGCCATTGTTGTTCCATGAAGATCGGTGTTCTTCGGTCAACCCGCCCATTAGTAAAGAATCTTGGCGAAGAAGTCCTTAGTGCGTTGCTGCACAGGGTTGGTGAAAACCTCTTCCGGGGGGCCCACCTCAACGATTACCCCTTCGTCAATAAACACCAAGCGGTCAGCGGCAGCACGAGCGAAACCCATCTCATGGGTAACTACCACCATGGTCATGCCCTCAGCGGCCAAACCCAGCATGACATCAAGCACCTCTTTAACCATCTCGGGGTCCAAAGCAGAGGTTGGTTCATCAAAAAGCATTACTTTGGGTTCCATGGCTAACGAGCGAGCAATAGCTACCCGTTGTTGCTGGCCACCAGAAAGTTGGCGAGGGTAAGCATCAGCTTTTTCTGGGATATCTACTCGGGTGAGTTGCCGTAAAGCGATTTCGTTTGCCTCATCTTTGCTGTACTTGCGTACTTTTCGCAAAGCCAAGGCCACATTTTCGAGCACCGTGAGATGAGGAAAAAGGTTGAACTGTTGAAAAACCATGCCCACTTCGGCGCGCACCGCATCAATATCGGTTGCTGGGTCAGTTAACTCGTGGCCATCAACGACTACCGAACCCTCGGTGGGGATTTCCAATAAGTTGATGCAGCGCAACACCGTGGATTTTCCAGACCCACTAGGCCCCACAATGACCACTACTTCGCCTTCGTTGATCTGAAGGTCAACGTTACGCACGGCATGAATTGTCTTGTCGAAAGTTTTAGAAAGCCCAGTCAAAGTGATCATCTCAGCGCTGCCCCTTCCGGTCGCGGCTCATTCGCCGCTCAAGGACACCCAACAACAAAGAGAGGCTGAGGGTCAAAATTAGATAGATGAAGGCCACCACAAAGTAACCCTCGCGAAACTTAAAGGTGCTGGCCGAAAATTGGCGGGCTCGTTGAGTGATCTCAAGTACCCCCAACACAGAAAGAAGCGAGGTGTCTTTCAAAATAGCAATGAAATCATTGCCCAACGGAGGGATGATGGCTCGCATGGCTTGAGGAAGCACTACCGAGTTCATGGACTGCCGGCGAGTCAGCCCCAGCGAGCGGCCGGCTTCGGTTTGGCCAGGAGGAACCGACTGAATGCCTCCACGAAAGATTTCAGCCATGTAAGCCCCATAAATAAGGGCCAAGGTTACGGTGGCCCGCATTTGGAAAGAAAGGTCAAAAGTCCATCCAAACCAAGCATCTAAACGGCTATTAATGGCTTCGCTGGTTTCAGGAACCACAATTAAAGCCACGGTAAAAATAAGCGGCAAAATAGGTATACCGCGAATGAACTCAACGTAAGTGCGGGCCACGTTGCGGAGCACCACGTTGCGTGAAAGTTGCCCCATGCCGGCCAACAGTCCGATTATCAGGGCAATGGCGAAGGCCTGCAAAGTCGAAATAATGGTGATGCGCAAACCGGGGATAATGCGGTCCCAAGCCAAGTCGTAGTTTTCATTGGTGGCGATTTGCCACCCCATCCAAAGTAAAATGGCAAAGATCAAGGCACCCCACCAAGGGAAGGTATCCCACCAAGGGCGCTCGTCGCTCAGCTGTTTTTTGCGTGCCGGAGCTTTTGCCGGTGCTTCGGATGTCACGAAATTTTCTCCCGATATTCAGAATCAGAGTGTTAGAGAAGCACCCTACTTGCTGGGTTAAACACAAAGGGCCGGGGAGCGACTGTTGTCTGCTCCCCGGCCCTGTTGTTTACTTAATGTTTATTCGTCGCCGAATGAGTATCCGGTGGATTGTGAACCGTCCATAAGGGCGGCATCAAGCGCAATAATCATGTCTTG
>DUCC01000021.1 GCA_012959995.1 Acidimicrobiia bacterium | reverse complement strand
GGGGTATCGGCATGCACACCGACAACCCCTACCGCGACCCAGTGCCGGGCCTGCAGTTGCTGCACTGCTTGGTTAATGACTCCGACGGCGGCCAAAGCCAACTAGTAGACGGCTTTGCCGTGGCCGAAAAAATACGCCAACACCACGCCGATGCCTTCAAACTGCTCACCACCTGGCCGGTGGGTTTTCGTTACCGAGACGACACCGCCGACCTGCAAGCGGCCCGTCCGCTTATTGAACTCGACTCCCGGGGCGAAGTCATTGGCCTGCGCTACAACAGTCGCTCCGCTCAAACCTTTAATCTGCCGCCCGAAGTTATGGCCGAATACTACCGGGCCTACCGCACGCTGGGTGAGTTGCTTCACCTACCAGAGGCCAAAATAGAGTTTCGCTTAGCCCCCGGGCAGCTCATGATTTTTGACAACCAACGAGTGCTGCACGGGCGATCGGCCTACACCGAAGGGGCCCGCCACCTGCAAGGCTGCTACGCCGACAAAGACGCCCTGCACTCGCTAATACGAGTGTTAGAAGAAGCGTCGTGAGCGTGGTTGACGAGTTGGCCGCCTTGATGGCCGACAAAGGCCAACGCAACTACGGCGAAAACGTCACCATTGCCGAACACGTCTTGTTAACCGCCGGAGCCGCCCAAGCCCAAGGGGCCAGCGACACGCTGATTGCCGCATGTTTACTCCACGACGTGGGCCACTGGCTCGACGAACCCGACGACGACTTTGGCATTCACGCCCACGGCGACACCGGGGGAGCATGGGTAGCCGAGCGCTTCGAGCCCGCAGTAGCCGAACCCGTGCGCCTGCACGTGGAGGCCAAACGCTATTTGTGCGCTGTTGACCCGGAATACCACGACCGCCTCTCTTCGGCCTCGCAATACACCCTGACCCAACAAAACGGGCCTATGGGCATCGACGAAGTAGCGGCCTTCGAAGCCAATAAGTATTTCCAAGACGCCGTGGCCCTACGGGTGTTCGAAGACGACCACGGAAAAAAAACTGGAACCCCGGTGCCGCTCCTCAAAGATTTTGCTGCGCTGTTGCTTCAACTGGCCAACGACGACTGCTAAGCCCTGATGGTCTAGTTTGGAGCCGACCAAGGAGACATCATGACCAAACCATTCCGCTTCGGTATTCAACTCACCAAACCATCCGAAGGCCGCACCTGGGCCGACACGGCACGCAAACTCGAAGATGACGGCTGGTCAACACTGGTTATGCCCGACCACTTCGAAGACCAACTCGCCGTTACCCCCGCCTTAGCGGCCGCCGCCCAAGCCACCACTACCCTGCGCTTAGGAGCCTTGGTGTTTGGCAACGATTATCGGCACCCGGTGGTGCTGGCCAAAGACATGGCCACCCTCGATGTGCTCTCCGAAGGCCGTATGGAATTCGGCCTCGGCGCCGGTTGGATGAAATCCGACTACGACAAAGCAGGCATGGAATACGACCGACCCGGAGTGCGCATAGACCGCATGCTGGAAAGCCTGGCCGTAATCCGCGGGCTGTTTGCGGACGGCCCAGTCAATTTCTCTGGCGACTACTACCAAATCACCGACATGGAAGGCTGGCCCAAGCCGGTACAAACCCCGCCCCCGGTACTCATCGGGGCCGGCGGCAAACGCATGCTGGGCATCGCCGCCCGAGAAGCCGACATTGTGGCCGTAACCGCCAACCTGAAAGCCGGCTACGTAGGCAGCGAAACCACCCAAGATGTTTCCCCAGAACGCTTTGATCAAAAAATGGCGTGGGTAAAAGAAGCCGCCGGCGACCGCTACGACGATCTTGAGTTCAGCGTGCTGGTCTTTAGCACCCAAGTAACCGACGACCGGGCCGCTGCGGTAACCGGCATGGCAGAGTTGTTTCACTTTGAAGAAAAACAGATTGAAGAAACTCCTGCGCTGTTAATTGGTTCAACCAACCAAATCATTGAACAACTCCAAGCCAACCGAGAACGCTGGGGTTTCAATTACATCGTGGTTCAAGACACCGCTATCGACACCCTCGGGCCCGTAGTAGCCCAACTCACCGGGACTTAAACAAACAGGGAGGGGACTGCACCCGGCGCCGTTATCCTCGTCAGTCGCGGGGTGGAGCAGTCTGGTAGCTCGTCGGGCTCATAACCCGAAGGTCGCAGGTTCAAATCCTGCCCCCGCCACCACTCATAAAGATCCTGACCAGAGATTTTCTGGTCGGGGTCTTTGTTGTTTTGGTTTCCGGTTTTCCATCCGAAGGTGCTGATTTCTGTCGTTAAAGAGCTCGGTGATGATGTTCATTGCGTCACGGTGAGCAGCCGGAAGAGCATGGGCATACGTGTCGAGAGCGAATGCCACGGTCGCATGCCCCATGAGGTCCGAGACGATCTTGACCGGAACATTGGCAGAGAGCGCAAGGGTCGCAAAGGTATGGCGAAGATCATGGAACCTGATCCTCGGTACTTGTATTCCTTTAAGTGCACGGTCAAAGGTTTTACTGACCGTGTCAGAGTGAAGAGGTAACTGGCCCTCCCAGTGAAAACGAGTTCACTCGTTGAACGGTTGTGCTGATGTTTGCGTAGGGCTGAGAGGACTGGCTTTCCCAAGGGGATTATTCGCCGTGATTTCTTTGTTTTGAGTTCTGAGATGACGAGTTCGTATGCCACGCAATAAAGAAATTGTTGTTTCTTGACTAGGCTCCGATAACTGGCCTGGTCTCTTTAACAATTTTTTCTTCTGGAGGTTT
>DUCC01000020.1:7980-83771 GCA_012959995.1 Acidimicrobiia bacterium | reverse complement strand
ACCACACATTCCGGCATGTTAAGCAACTCGGTGGGCGTGGAGGGACTTGAACCCCCGACATCCTCCTTGTAAGGGAGGCGCTCTAGCCAACTGAGCTACACGCCCGAGAAACCGCTACCTTATCGTTGCCAGCGCCGGTCAGAACCCTTGACGGAACGTTAATAATTCGCTTCCCAAGGCCCCCGCCCCCGCCACCGGGGTACGGCGAGCAGCATGATCAAGCACGCACAAGTCACGCCCCTGCGCATCGGCCACCGTGACCCCCGCTTCGGCACACACCAGCAACGCCCCCAGGTAATCCCACACCCCATGGGCATCCGGCGAGCAGTCCACAAAACCATCCAAGCGGCCATCGGCCACCGCACACAAATCCAAAGCCACCGCGCCCAGCGACCGAAACTGCCCCCAGCCCGGGTTACGAGGCGGCAAGCCAGATAAAGCGACAAAAGCCTCAGCCAGCGGCGGAGAATCCCCACGCCACAAAACCTCGCCGTCACGGGACGCTCCCCCACCCCGCACCGCTTGGTAACGCACCCCGTTGGCTTGGTCAGCCACCACCGCCACCCACGGTCCATCAGCATCTACCGCACACAAACTGGTAGCAAACCACGGCAAACCACGCGACGCATTCGTCGAACCATCCAACGGATCCACCACCACCACTGGTCCATCAGCCTCCACAAAATCCGACTCTTCGCTCAACACGCCATAACCCAAGGGGTCCAAAACTTCGTGCACCACCCGGTCGGCCACCACATCGCTGGCGTACTGATCAGACCGCCCACCGGACGGCCCCCAATCATCCAAATCAACGAAAGCCGCCGCCACCGCATCAGCCGCCCGATGCAAATCGGCCAACACCTGAGAAGAATCCTGCAAAGTCACCCCCACATTCAACCATCTTGGGCGCGCGAAGTGTTCTCTCTGCCTTGAAAGGTCTAACCTGACCTTGCCCAACAAGACAGGAGGAAAACCGTTGGCCATCATTGACATCGCCGGCTTTATCGCCGATTTAAAAAACCACGCCGCCGAACACGGCTTTCATGTGCACGACGAACGACACTTCGTTGAGACCTACACCATGCGCCAAGCATTCGAAGTAGACCTCCACCCCGAAGCAGCCTGCGGCGGGCCCCTCGACCTGCACCTCACCCTCGACATTGAACCCCGCACCCTCATGTCGTTCGAAGACGAAATTGTCACCCTGGCCGACGACGACGAACCCAGCGAAGACCTCACCTTGGACCTGCTCTTCACCTGGGCCCTACCGCCGCTAGCCAACAGCCCCGACCTCCTGCTCCTCGCCACCGAACTGGCCGGCCTCAGCGGGCCCGACCTCCCCACCCAAGTCACGGCCATGGACTCCTTCGCCGATGTCACCGACGCCCCCCAACGCTCGCTAGGCGTAGTAGCTCGCCTCGAGATCCCTTTCGCTGTGCTCTACCGAGGCGACGAAAGTAACGGCATGTGCGATGCCTTCGAACACTGCCGCTCAGTCAGCGAATACCTCCTCGACCAAGCCCCCGCCTGGCTCGGCAGCGACTGAACCAGCACTAAACCCCAGCCCGAAGCAAGACCAGCGGCGGGCTTGTGCTGAACTAACAACCATGAACGCAAACCCCGCCCGTCAAAGGCTCACTACCCAACGCCCCACCGACGACGAACCAGTTTTTGCCGACGGCGCCGGCGTCACCGTAGAAATCGACATCAACGCTTCACCAGAAACCGTGTGGACTTTGGTTTCTGACATAAATTTGCCCGGACAATTCAGCGACGAGTTTCAAGGCGCCGAATGGGTATCTGACACCCCCGAGGTAGGTGCAGTATTCACCGGCCGCAACAAAAACAAGTTAATGGGAGAGTGGGAAGTGCCCTGCACCTTAACCCACCACCAAATCAACGAAGTCTTTGCTTGGGCGTCGGTAAGCGCCGAAAACCCCGCCGCCCACTGGCGCTTCGACCTCACCCCCCAAGACAACGGCACCCTGTTGACTTTTACCATGATCTTGGGCCCCGGCCCATCGGGGCTCACCATGTTTATTGAGAAAATGCCCGACAAAGAAGCAGCCATTGTCCACAATCGCCAAACCAGCCAAGCAGCCAACATGGCCTGCACCGTTGAAGGCATACGTGATCTCGCAGAAAACAAAATAACCCCCACGGAGGAAACCCCATGACCACCCTTGGCCTCACCGCAGACCAACTTTTATCCACCACCCGAGCCGTACGCAAACGACTCGACTTTGACCGCCCGGTCAGCAAAGAACTCATTGAAGAATGCTTAGAGTTCACCGTGCAAGCCCCCACCGGGTCCAACCAGCAAGGCTGGCGCTTCCTAGTGGTCACCGACGACGACAAAAAAGCCGCTTTGGCCGACCTATACCGCAAAGGCTGGGACATGTACACCGGCGGCGCCTCAGTAGATGACGCCCCTACCCCCACTGACGACCCGGCCAAACAACAACTCCGCGTCGTCAAATCAGCGTCTTATTTGGCAGAAAACTTTCACCGAGTACCAGCCATGGTGCTGCCCTGCCTACCCGGGCGCATGGACGACGGATCCTCCATGATGTCGGCCTCCATGCTGGGTTCCATCATCCCCAGCGCCTGGTCATTCATGCTGGCCGCTCGCGAACGAAGCCTCGGCACCTGCTGGACCACCATCCACCTGTTGTTCGAAGAACAAGCCGCCGAGATTCTCGAAATCCCTTACGCCGACGTCACCCAAGTAGCGCTCATCACCGTGGGCCACACTTTGGGCACCGACTTTAAACCAGCCAGTCGCCCCGGAGGCGCCGCAGCCATCACCAGTTGGAACACCTGGAGCTAAAACGCTACCGCAAAGCCCGCTTCAGCAATAGCAGCCACAATGGTTTCGTCGCTGGCCGTCCCAGAAACCTCGACCATTTTGGTGTCTACGTCGGCCACCACCTTGTCAACCCCCGGCACCTGACCGACCTCTTGTTCAATAGCACTAGTGCAATGCCCGCAAGAAATTTCTGGCACATGAAAAGCACTCATAAGGTTTCACTTTCTTTAAAGGGTTTAGTCGGACGATACCCAGAAAAGGTTCGCAAACGCAGCGAGTTGGTGACCACAAACACCGAGGAGAACCCCATAGCCCCCGCAGCAATCATGGGGTTCAACACCCCAAAAGCCGCCAACGGGATAGCCGCCGCGTTGTAAGCAAAGGCCCAAAACAGGTTGCCTTTAATGGTAGTCAAGGTGCGCCGCGACAAAGCAATAGCGTCGGCCACGGCGCGCAGATCGCCGGTCACAATAGTTAAGTCTGAAGTTTCAATAGCCACATCGGTACCGGTGCCTACGGCAATGCCCAAATCTGCTCGAGCCAACGCCGGCGCATCGTTAATGCCGTCACCCACCATGGCCACCACTTGGCCGGCCGCTTGCAAACGCTGGATTTCGGCGTCTTTGTCGTCGGGCAGCACCTCAGCGATGACGAAATCCACCCCTACTAAGGCGCCCACCGATTCAGCAGTTCGTGCATTGTCGCCGGTCAACAACGTGACCTCAAGGCCTAAATCGTGAAAAGCCGCCACCGCTTCGGCCGATGTGTCACGCACCCGGTCAGCCACCACCAATACCCCTTTGGCTTGGCCGCCCCAACCGGCCACCACCGCCGTGCGGCCCGCTGCTTCACCATCAAGCAACGCCTGTTCAAGATCATCAGGCAAGTCAGCAAACAACTGCCGTCGACCCACCGTGACCTCCGTATGGTCAATAGTGGCCCGCACCCCCAGACCCGGCAAACTTTCAAAACCAGTTACCGACCCCGGCACCGCCACCCCCGCCGCTATAGCCGCCGCCACCGGATGTTCAGAGCGAGCCTCCACCGCCGCCGCCCAACGCACCAGGTGGTCTGCGTCGGTGCCCACGGCGGGCACCACCCCCACTAGTTCCATACGGCCTTCGGTAATGGTTCCTGTTTTATCTAAAACAATGTGACTAACCGCCCGGGTGCTTTCCAACACCTCGCCGCCCTTAATGATGATGCCTAGCCGTGCCCCCCGACCGGTGCCCACCATGATGGCTGTTGGGGTAGCCAAACCCAGCGCACAAGGGCAAGCAATAACCAGCACGGCCACCGCGGCAGTAAAAGCTTCGTTAACTGCTTGGCCGGTCACCAACCAAGCAACCAGCGTCAAAGCAGCTATCCCCAAAGCCACCGGCACAAAAACGGCCGACACCCGGTCGGCTAAGCGTTGCACCGGGGCGGTAGACCCCTGGGCTTCTTCAACCAAACGCATGATCTGCGCCAAAGTGGTTTCGCCACCCACCCGAGTGGCTTCCACAATAAGAGACCCGGTGGTGTTCACGGTGGCGCCAATAACCTCGTCGCCCACGGTGACCGTTTCGGGCACCGGTTCACCAGTGATCATGGACGCATCCACGGCGGAATGGCCTTCTACCACCACCCCATCGGTGGGGACTTTCTCTCCGGGGCGCACCACAAAACGCATACCCACTTCGAGGAGTTCCAGTGGGATGTCGGTGCCATCTTCTAAGCGGGCCGTGCGGGGGCTTAACCCCGCCAAAGCACGAATGGCGTCACCCGAGCGTTGCTTGGCCCGAGCCTCAAACCATTTGCCCAACAAAATCAAAGCCACAATGGCCGCCGCAGTTTCAAAATAAATATGACCATCTTCAATAAACAACAGGGCCACCATTGACCACCACCACGCCGACAAGGTGCCCAAAGAAACCAGGGTGTCCATGTTGGTGGCCTTGTTGGCCAAGTTTTTCGCCGCTGACTTGTGGAAAGGCCAACCCGCCCACCAAACCACCGGGGTGGACAGCACGGCCGCTGCCCATGGCCAACCCGAAAACATGAAGCCCGGCACCATAGAAATAAGCACCGTGGGGAGCGCCAAACCAGCAGCCAGCATCAACCGGCGGGTCAGTTGGTCGAGATGCTGGTTTTCGTGATCTTCGGCAGGTTCCGCCACCGCATAACCCAACTTTTCAACGGTGGCCACAAAAGCCTCTTCATCGATGACCAAAGAATCAAAAGTAACAAAAGCTTTTTCTGTAGCAAAGTTGACATGGGCTTCGCCCACCCCATCGAGTTTGTTAAGACCCTTGCCGATGCGGGCTGCACAAGCCGAACAGGTCATCCCCTCAATCGGGATTTCCACCGTCTGGGTCATTATTCAACCGCCGCTGCGATGGCCTCCAAAGTGGCCAGCATAGAGTCACGATTGTGTTTGCCACGGTCCCCTATACGGGTGTACATTTTGCCGGTCCAAGTCAACAACGGAGTGCGTTGATCAACCCAAGACTCCGTAACTAAACAGCCGCTCTCGGAAGGTTCCAAAGCGTAAATCCAGTCGCAACTCCCCAACGGCCCGGCCATCAGCCGAAACGAAAAACGATGCGACGGGTCGAACTCCAGTACCTTTACCTTGGTGGTCCAGCGGCGCTTACCGTGGCTGTTGTTCCCTTTAAAAATAGCTCCCACCGCTGCTTCGGTAGCCGGAGCCACCCATTGGCCGCCCTGGTTTTCCGGCGACCACTCCCCCATGCGTTCTAAATCAGTCACCAAAGCCCAAACTGCTTCAGGGCTCGCTGCAATATAGCGGGTTACTGAAATCTGGCTATCCATTTGTTTCTGTTTCTTCTAGGTGTAGTCCGTCGGCCCTCTCTACCAACACTAACTTGCCGGCCGAGGCTTGCGTGACAGCAGTTGCCACTGCATCAAGATCGTAAACCGGGGCAGATTCCTCTGGCTCGCTTGAAGGTGAGTCAACCGGTTCGAGGACTGCCACCACTTCTTTATCGGAGCGCAAAACCATGAGGTGATAACCAGCCACCACGCCAGCAGTTAAGACCAACGAAAGTGGCGGGTGGGTATCCCACAAAGCTTGACGTCCGAGTCCTTCGTCAAACACCGCCTCGAAAAGCATGGTCACCAAAACCAGCAGATCAACTAACGCAACCAATGCAGCGATGCCGAACACGGAATACAAAAAGACCCGCCGCACCGTGGACTTCACCTCCGCCGCACCTTTGGCAAACGCTTGCACCGATGGCCAAAAGTTACGCCAAACCAAACTGCCAACCAGCAAGCCAGTAAAGGCGGCAATAACGAAATCAGTCAAGACCCGTTCTTCGCCCACCGGAAGAGGGGTAACGAGTTGTAGCAACGAAAAGAACAACATGCCAATGCCGACCACCATGGCCGCCAACCCGACCCATAAAGCCAAATAGTCGTAGGCGCGATTAACTTCAGAACGTGCACGGCCCTCGCTAGACGGCAGCAACGACCGGTGGTAGCGCCACACTAAACAAGCCACCGCAGCGACCGCCACCATGGCCGACCAAGGGTGAAAATACTGGGCTGCCGACATTTGCTCATCAACAAACACCCAATGCAGCACCATGGCGATCATGCCCGCGGCGACACCCACCATGGTGCCCAAACCGCCAAGAACCCCAACAATCAACGTAAAAGCGTGACGAGCGTTTGATTCGCCGGCAGGCACCACTTGGCGCACCCAATACCAAAACCAGATAGCGCCAAAGACCAGCAAAAAGGGAAGGATGTCGCGTACGACATCAAAATCAGCTTCCCACATAGCTTCACCGGTGGCCGCTTCGTAGCCCCACACGGCAAAGTTGACCGCCAACGCGCCAAAGGCCACCACAGAACCAACCAGGCCAATCATTGACCCGCCTAAAAGAGTAAACGATGACCGAACTGGCTGGTCGCTTATTATTCGATCGCCGAGGCGAACATGATAGTTCCAGGTGTAACCCCACACCGCCAACGTGACCAAATAGCCGATGCTGAATGAACCATCACCAATGATTGCTTGCAAAATGTTGACCGAGGCGTAAGTCATCACTCCAAGAGCGGTCAACTCCATTACTCCTTGGTAGAACATCCAAGCCAACGTCGATTGCTCGCCGGGTTGTGTAGCAAAACGGCGGCGCATCATACGGATAAGTAGAAGCAACGCACCACCACCGACCAACACCCGAGCCGCCGCCCAAGCCGGTGCGCTCGGATCCTCACCTTCGAGTTTTTCAATAATGCGGCTCGCTAAGTCATCTACCCCGGTGGCTACCAGCATCACCACTACCGCCAAAAACCCGTAAATAAGCACCCGTTGCACCGAAGAACCAACATCCCTGTCACCGGTACGTCCACGCTGTACAGCCACCACCACACCAACAATTAGGGCCAAGGGCAGAAAGGAACTAATCAGCGAAAAGATAATCTCAACATCCATCAGGGGCCTCCTTAAGGTTGCCCCATTATGCCACAGGGACGAGAAGAACTCTTAGAGCCTGACGCTAGTTAGCATCAACGCCCGTTTAGTGCGGCCGAAACGGCCTAAGTAAGAAAATAAAGCCACCGATACGTTATGGCGCATTACTCCTACATGATCCTTTACGGATCGCTACAAGTTCAAAAAATCTAATCATTCATATAAAGGAGTTTCCCATTATTTTTTCACCCATCTATTACCAGCCTACTAAGAGTTCCCTGAGTCCTCTTCACTCACCGTCTTAACAACATCAACGATTTGTCCGAGACTGTCTAAACGTTCTTGCTGATTCGCGCCTTCGGGTTGCACTCTTAGCACCGTGATTCCTGCGTCTCTATATGCTCGAACACGTTCTGTTACCTGTTCTTTGGTACCTAAGAAATTTGTTTGTAGAACTAACTCATCGGGCACTGCCGCAGTTGCTTCTTCTCGCTTTTTTTCAATCCAAAGTTTCTGCACATGTCTAGCTTCTTCTTCGAATCCTGCTCGACGATAGGCGTCGTTGTAGAAGTTAGTTGTCGGGGATCCCATGGCTCCTAATGTGAAAGCTACTCCTGGGCGTCGTGGGGCAATTAATGCTTCAAGGTCTTCGCCGAATTGGACCGCTCCCCCTGCTTGATATTCGACACTATGTGGTTTTCGGTTGGCTTCGCGTGCTGCTTGTTGGATATGTCCGAGTGTGGCTTCTGCTCCACTGGGTACAAATGATGTCCCAACCCAACCATCAGCAGTTTCTCCGGTGTACGCAAGAGACTTAGGTCCAAGTGTGGCGAGCCATATCGGAATATTTTCATTTGGCCGTTGAGCTAAGCGTAAAGATTTTCCTTGCCCTCCGGGGAGAGGGAGTTCATGATGTGTCCCTTGATAGGAGATCTTTTCCCCGGCGAAAGCTTGTCGAATAATATCAACAGTTTCTTTCAATCGAGATAACGGTTTTGAGAAGGGAACCCCGTGAAGACCTTCAACTACTTGAGGTCCGCTAACCCCTAAACCAAGAATAAAGCGATCATCACTGATGGATGCAAGAGACAAAGCGGTCATGGCGGTCATTGCGGGAGCCCGAGCAGAGATTTGTAGAATTCCTGTTCCTAGTTTCACTTTCTTTGTTACTGCCGCAAGGTAAGCCAAGGTTGTTACGCCGTCCATGCCCCAGGCTTCTGCGCTCCAGATAATATCGACACCCATCTGTTCTGCTTCGAGAAGGAACTCGACTTGAGTATCCCAATCGCGTTTTGATCCTGATGCCGGCCCGCCATATCCGATTGCTACCTTCATTTTTCTTCTTTCCGTCAGAACGCTTACTTTACTTTTTTTAAGAGCATGCCTCAAATAGACATTTTCTTTCTCTTCGGTAATGCTGTGTGGATGCGCTGGGGAATAGTAGGTCATGGATCAATTGCTAAAACTTTTATGGAAGCTGCTCGAGGGATTGGGCACTCTATAGAAATGGTTGTAGGCAGAGATTCAGGTCGTATAGAAGATTTTTGTAGTTCTTATGATGTGCCAGAAGGTTCAACTGACCTTCTGGCATTAGTAAGCGCGGTGGATGCTGCTTATATTGCTGTCCCTCATAGTGGGCATTGTTCTTCTACTGTCCCCTTATTAGAAGCTTCAGTTCCGGTGTTGTGCGAAAAGCCTCTTGCAGTAAATGAGTCCGAGGTTTCCAAAATGATTCGATCCGCGGAGAGCACGCAAACTTTTTTAATGGAAGCAATGTGGACACGACATTTACCTGTTTATGAAAAAGTTTTATCATGGATCAACGAAGGAAAAATCGGGGAAGTCGTTCTTGTCGAAGCATCATTTGGTTTCAACGCTCCCTATGTTCCAGAAAGCCGATTATGGAACCCTGATCTAGCAGGAGGAAGTCTGCTTGACGTCGGTATTTACACATTGACTTTGGCTGACCTTATTTATGGATCTCCGCCCGAAGAATTCTCTGCTAAAGCTGATCTTTCCTCTAAAGGAATAGATACACATCTTGGGATAGTTGCTAAATACCCCAACGGTGGGCTTGCCCGTCTTGGTTCAGCGATAAATGCTGCTCTTGGATTCTCAGGTCGGGTAATCGGTTCCGAGGGAATGATTGAAATACCATTTTTTTGGCAAGCCGAAAAAGCTGTCCTTACATCTAACTCTTTGTCAGAAGATATTTCTATTCCTCATGACGTCAACGGGTTCGAATACCAAATAAGAGAAGTTCAGAGATGTTTGGAATCTGGAGCAGTTGAAAGCGATGTGGTTCCTTGGAGTTGGTCTCTTTCGATGTCGCGTTTAATGGATGAAATCCGTTCCGAAATCGGCGTTATTTACCCTGCAGATAAGGAGTCTGAAAATGGATAAAAAAATGATAGACGGTGTCCCTCTTCCCGTACCTTCCGTGATTCAAGGAGCCACCCCGCTCTTTGGTCAGACTCTGGTTGAAGAACCTCATCGCCTACTTGATGACGTTTTCTCGGCGGGTATCAACGCTTTTGACAGTGGACTTACTTACGCAGACGAGAACGGGTCATGTGATGAGCGGCTCGGGAAGTGGGTGACTACACGAGGAGTTCGTGATGACGTCACAATCATCGGTAAAGGCTGTCATCCTGGGCCTCCGGACTGGTCTGCTTCTCGGGTGCTGCCAGAAAATGTTTCTAAAGACATATCTATTTCTTGTAACCGTATGGGAGTTGACCAGATTGATCTTTGGCTTTTTCACCGAGATGACGAAAGCGTTCCTGTTCCTGAACTTGTTGATGCTGTATCTCTTGAAGTCTCGAAAGGAACCATTTGTGCTTGGGGTGTCTCAAACTGGTCTTTTACCCGGCTTGAAGAAGCAGTGAACTACGTTCAAGAAAACGACCTAACTCCCCCTTCTGCAACAAGTCCTCATTTCTCACTTGTTGATCAGATTGACGCTCCTTGGCCTGGTGTAACAACAATTACCGGTGGCAACCATTCAGATGAGCGAGACTGGTTTGCACAAAACCAAATGCCTGTGCTGGCTTGGTCCTCTTTAGCTAGCGGGTTTTTAACTTCTTCTTATGATCCGAATCTTTCAACTTTTTCTGAAACAGTTCGTTGTTACGGTTCTACCGAGAATATGAATCGACGGGAACGTGCAATAAGCCTCGCTGCGGAAAAAGGATGCGGCCTTGAACAGGTTTCTGTGGCCTACATTCTTGCGGCACCATTTCCTACTTTCGCTACCTGTGCGGCCCGAACACTCAGCGAAGCAGAAAAAAATGTAGAGGCAAGCGGAATAGTGCTTACCAGCGATGAATATTCTTGGCTTCAAGGAAGTCAGTGATTAGAGACCACCTCCATATTGCGTTATCTCTTTTCTCTCTGCTCCCCCTACTCTTCTGAGGAGGTGACCCATAAGGCGAAAGCCTGGGAGAACCCTCAACAAGTTGTTCTAAGGCTGGTCCCGCTAGCAGCAGCCGCCGTTTAGTGTGCCCAGAGAAAAGTAAAGGAAAATACCGATGATCCAAAGTGATATCGGGTTGCCGATAAGAAGAGTCGTCGTGGCCAAACTTCTTCCTCGCAAATGAGGATTTTTTTTCGTGCGAATTAAACCCCAAATGCCGCACACCCCTCCAGGGAAGTAAAAGATTAGAAAGGCTACAAATAGACTCGGTGGCCCGCTGTCAGTCATCGGGAGGAGCGCGGAACAAAAGGCTAAAAGCACCAACACCAACGAAGCCACAGAAACCTTGTCAAATTCTTTCTGCCCTGCTACGGACTCCTGTGTTTCAAAGCTTTCCATACTGCATTATCTCATCGGAGCAAAAAAAGTCAAGATTGGTGGGCCGGGCGGGGATCGAACCCGCGACCGAGCGATTATGAGTCGCCTGCTCTAACCACTGAGCTACCGGCCCACCGGCATTCTGGCAGGCTCAGCGCAAAACCCACGCCCTAAAGAAAAATTACCCTCGAGCAGCTGCTTCCAACAACCGTTCCCACACTGGGATACCGATCTCACCGCTCACCCGAGCAACCACCTTTCCATCCGCACCAACCAACACGAAAAATGGGTAACTGCTCAAACCAAACGCATCAGCCACACCCATAGCCTCTGAATCCACCAACACCTGAGCAGTCCACCCCACCTCACGAAACCACGCCGAAGGCGGATAATTGGGGGCACCATCGTTTACCGCGGTAGACACCGCCACCACCGTAACACCCGCTGGTGGATCGTTAAACATCATCCACTCGCTTATCCCCGGCAATTCTCGTTGGCAATGCGGGCACCAGTGAGCAAAAAAACCGAGAACATAAGCGGTGCCCTCGCCCGAAGCAATAGTCACCTCTTCACCAGTAAACGACACCCCAGTGATCGAGGGGGCGGCCATACCCACTGCCTCGTCGCCCAGTTCGTTTACGAAACTCGGCAAGTTTTCGCCCACCACCTGCACCGGAGCCACTTCAACAGTCGGCACGGTCTCTTCCACCGGTGCATCCTCGCCCGAGAACCACACCACCATTAAGGCCAACAACACTACGCCAACAATCACGAACAATAGGTTTTTATTTTTTGCTGGTGCAGCACTCATGCCGCCTCCTTAGTGGTTGAGAACTTGTAATCGAGAATCATCAAAGCGCTAATAGCGCTAAACCCGCAAAAGGCCATAAAGGGAATGGAGATAAAGCCAAATGTTTCCACCCACCGAAAAGCACACGACGCCCCCTCAGAACACGAAGAACCTTGCTCGGGAAAAGCCTGCAACTGATAGTGATAAACCGATGTGCCGGCCCCCATAAGAGCAAACGGTAATACCAGCCATGCCAAACCATTAATGCGCCGCCACACCCCAACCGCCAAAATAATCACTAAGGGGTACATAGCGATGCGCTGCCACCAACACAACAAACAAGGCGTGTAGTTAGCAACTTCAGAAAAGTACAGACTGCCCGCCATTGATGACGCAGCGACCACCAAAGCCAAAGACCGCGCTTGTGGAGCCAAAATAGCTTGAAGTGGTCGTCCCAAAGAGGCCAGCACCAACACCACCCCACCAAGCGCCGCAAGAGCCAAAAGGGAAAGAAAAAGAGAAACCTGATCAACAGTCATCAACGCCGACGGTACCACCAGCAAAGCCACTTAAAGCACGCTTTCTTCCGTGGAACAGGCGACAATCATCTCCACCACATAGGGGCTACCGTAAGCGAAATGAATGCAAAAAAGTTTTCCCTGCTAAGCGGCTTACTGCTGTTCACCTTTGCTTGCAGCAGCCAAGACACCACCCAGCCTCCTGAGCCACCTGTATCTTCAACCACCGCTCTCAGCACAAGCACAACCCAACCCCCGACACCCTCCGAACCGCCCACCGGAGACATTGTGGTAACCCTCGACCTTGACAACCCCGGCCCACCCTTCGGTGACCTGTTTCGCTCACTCAACCTTGATGCTGGTAAGCAAATGAATGACGCCGAAGACTACAACCGCATTGAACGCCTCATGTGCCCCGACCCGGCAGACTGCACACCCGGCCCGCTGAGGTTTTGGGACAAAGTAGCCTTCTCTCGGTTCTCGCTAGAACAAGCCATCACCAACCACGATGTTTTGCAAGAACTCCACGACCGCGGTTTTCCCATTTACTGGTCCATGATGGGCGTGCCCGCTTTCTTGCACAGCAGTTGTACCGGTTGCACCGTCGGGGAAGGCGACGATTCTGCCCACCTTCTCCGCGAGTTGGAAGTCTCCGCCTCAGACCCCAGAAACCCAGTTGGCCTAGACATTGACTGTGCCTGCGACGACGAAACCTGGTGGGCCGGGCCACCTACGCTGGATACCGTTGCGGGAATTTCTTGGCTCGACTATGTAAAAGAAACAACCGCTCAACTGCTCACCATCTTTGACTCCGAAGCACCCAACCTTCAGATCGGCATCTGGAACGAACCCGACCAAATCTGGTGGGAAGAAAACCAAAATCAATTCGTCACTATGTGGTGCGCCACTGCCCAAGCCGTACGCCAAGTAGTGGGCGACCAAAGCGACATCCTCATCGGCGGACCTGATGTCTCCTCATGGGCCCACAGCATTGGAAACACCGACACTCCCCTCCTTCAAGCCATCCAAGCAACCTGCGGCGATGACCCTCCCTACGACTTTTTGACCTACCATCACTACTCCGAACCCGGAAAGTTCCTCTTCGAAAATAGTGTAGAAACCGTGCGCTCCTGGGGCAGCGAGCCTGACCTCCCCATCAGTATTGGAGAATACGCCTCCTCCCTTGGTCACGGCGCCGAGGCCACCACACCTTGCGACCAAAGCGTTATAGCCACCAAAGACGGAGAAGTGCCAATTGCCACCGGCCTAGACACTTCCGCGGTGCTTTGCGACCACCGAGGAGCCGTGGAAGACGTTGCTATGGCCGCCACCATGGCCGCCCAAGACCATGACCGGCTCTACCGCTTTGAAATATGGGACTGGGGCACCGTAGACATGGTCAACTCCCGCATGGGGCTACTCACCATCAACAACCTTCCAAAACCGACCGCCACCTCATTTTGGATGCTGTCTCACTTACAAGGAAATCAAATAGCGGTCATCAACCAACTCGACGGCCCCTTCCCCTACCACCTGATCGCCTCGATGGAAGGAGACAAATTAGCAATCGTGGTAGCCGGACAAAACCGAACGGTGGCCGAGCAATTCGCCCGAGGACTACTAGCGCAAGGGTACGAATTTGCTCGAGAGGTAGCACCCGCCTTGACCGGCTGCCCAGCATTCCAGTTCGAAGACGAAGAAGCAGCCATTAGTGCCATGGCTATTGCCGGCACCACCGTTGAACAAATAATGGCCGACTGCCCAGCAATCGATCCAATTCTTGCTGAAGCCCTCGTTGAAGCATTGGCCTATGCCGCACCTCGGGTCGGCCATGTAGGTGAATCGTTCAACCTCAGCATCGATGTTCCAAACGCTTACACCACAGCCACCCGCCACCGCATAGACGCTTACCGCAACACCTACGCCGAGGCCTACCGGCGCTGGCCCAACCAAGAATTTGCCGACGAAACTTTCGACTTTCGAGCCGCCGAAGAAGAACTCTGGAAATATATGACCACGCCGCTTGACCAACTCCAAACCAGCAACGGGCAATTCACCATCGAAGTACGGCCCGACTCCACAACCTTGCTGCAAAGTGAAACTCAGTAAATAATCCGACTATTCCGCCACAACAAACGGTAAATAAGAAAACCCCAGGCTTTCGCCTGGGGCCTTCAAGTGGCTCCGGGGGTGGGGATCGAACCCACGACCTGCGGATTAACAGTCCGACGCTCTGCCAGCTGAGCTACCCCGGAATAACCTGTGAGAGGATAACAGGACGGTTCCCACACGCATCACGCCGGACAGTAGAATTCCTCAATGGCCAGTATTGACTTAAAAAAATTTACCAAGACCACTACCGAGCCACCGGAAAAGCCGCCCTTGTAGAGGTGCCTTTACGCCCCCATCTCATGATTGATGGGCAGGGCAACCCCAACACCAGCGATAGTTACTTAGCCGCCATCACCACCCTCTACCCGCTGGCCTACGGTTTTCGTAAAGAAATAAAAGACACCACCGGCACCGCCTACACCGTGCTTCCCCTCGAAGCCCTTTGGTGGGCCGACAACATGAACGCCTTTGTCGAGAGTGACCATGACCAATGGAAATGGACCCTCATGATTTGCCTTCCGCAAGAAGCCACTGCTCAAATGGCTGCCCAACTCATTCCAGCAATCAACAATAAAAAACAACTACCCGCCGGACACAAAGTGCGCTTCGAATTTTTCGGCGACGGCCCGGCTGCCCAAATACTTCACCAGGGGCCCTACCACGAAGAAGGCCCCACCATCGCCCGACTCCATGACTTCATCGCCGAACAAGGGCTTGAACGCACCGGCCTTCACCACGAAATATATCTTTCCGACCCCCGACGAGTAGCCCCCGAAAAAATTCGGACCATCCTTCGACAACCGGTCAACAAACCTTAACCACCAGGACCAAACCAAGCCTCAAGCCATTCCACGGCTAGATTCATCATATGGCCACTATCCCTGTTACTAATGTTGCCGGCATCTCGCCGCAACACATCGCCCCAGAGAGCGACCCGGCCATAACCCTGAGTCTGGTCATCCCCACCTACAACGAAGCCGGCAACATCGCCACCCTGATTCGCTCCCTCCACCAACAACTCACCCAAGCGCAAATCAGCCACGAACTCATCGTGGTAGACGACAACAGCCCCGACGGCACCAGTGACGTAGTAACCCAACTAACCACCGAAATACCCACCCTACGGCTCATCCACCGCAACGACGAAAACGGCCTCGCCACCGCCGTGATCTGCGGATGGCACCACGCCCACGGGGCGCTACTCGGCGTCATCGACGGCGACGGCCAACACCCACCCGACACGCTCCCCAAACTCGTGGCCTCGCTTACCGGCCCAGCCGACATTGCCGTAGCCAGCCGACACCTCCCCGGCGGGGGCGTACCCACCTGGTCAGCCAGCAGACGGCTACTTTCCCAAGGCGCCCAAACCCTCGGATCCTTACTGCTCCCCGGCACCGTTGGTCAAGTCACCGACCCCATGAGCGGCTACTTCGTAGTAAAACGCCAAGCCATCGCCGGATGCGACCTGCAACCCGTGGGCTACAAAATCTTGCTCGAAGTACTCGCCCGCGGCGACATACACCAAGTGGTAGAAACGCCCTACTACTTCCTTGAACGAGAAACTGGCAGCTCAAAAGTAAAAGCCACCCACTACCTCGACTACCTGCGCCACCTTCTGCGCCTACGAGTGCAGCCTCTACGCAGCCAGGCCCTCGGCCGCTACCTCATGGTGTCGCTCATGGCTCTACTGCTTGACGGGGCCATCTTTTTCTGGCTCTTTGACACCCTGGGGTGGAACCTCACCCGCTCCGCTTTAATCGCTGGAGAAGCCGGCATTTTGTTCACCATCGCCTTGCTTGACCTTTGGACATTTGCCGGGCGCCCCGCCAGGACCTCCCTCGACCGTTACCGACGGCTCATCGGTGTACAACTCGCCCACGGAATCCTGCTCATCGGCCGCCTCGTGCTAATCAACACCCTCATCGCCTGGGCAAACCTCGACCCGCTCACCGTGTTTTTCTCCCTGCTGATCGGCACCGCACCCGCAGGACACCTCTTAGGATCACGCCTCAGTTGGCGACCCACCCGAAACTAATTGTCTTCTATATAGTCACGAAGATTTTGCGACCGCAACGGATGCCGCAACTTAGCCAAAGTACGGGTCTCGATCTGACGCACCCGTTCCCGCGTGACCTTAAAATGCTTCGCTACTTCCTCCAACGTTTTCGGATTCCCCCCGTCTAAGCCAAAACGCATATGCACCACTTCTTTTTCACGGTCATCCAAACCATCGAGAGCCGTCACCACCTCTTCGCCCAACATTTGTCGAGCCGCCGCAATATCTGGCCCATCAGCATCCTCATCGGCCAACACATCAGACAAGGTCATCTCGCCCTCCGCCCCCATCGGCATATCCAACGACAAAGTACGTTGGCTGTAATCTAGCCGCAGCAACTCTTCTGCCTTAGCCGGATCCACCGCCGCCCGGTCAGCAATCTCCGCCACCGTTGGTTTGCGTTCCAACTCTTGCGTCAAATCTCGCTGCGCACGAATCACCCGATTCATCGCATCAACCATGTGCACCGGAATACGAATAGTGCGGGCCTGATCAGCCAAAGCACGATTCACCCCTTGGCGAATCCACCACGTCGCGTAAGTAGAAAACTTAAAACCCATAGTGGCATCAAACTTCTCTACCGCCCGCATTAAACCCATGTTGCCTTCTTGGACCAAATCCAACAGCGGCAAACCTCGCCCCGCATGTCGCTTAGCCACCGAAACAACCAAACGTAAATTAGCGCGTGTCATACGGTCACGGGCCTGGTCCCCCCGGCGCTGACAACGCCGCAAACGCGAAAGTTCCGCCCGGTCAAGGTCACCCAACGCATCAGCAGCCGCCAAAGCAGTCAACGTAGATTCCGCCGCCAAACCCTCTTGCAGCGCCGTGGCCAACGACACCTCTTCTTCCCTAGTGAGCAAATCTACTTCGTTAATTTCTTGCAAATACTGTCGTGTGGAATCCGCACTCTCGCGGCCCTTACCCTTAGACCGTTGCCCCTTAATTTTTTTACTTTTTTTCCGCGGCGGCTTCTTTAATTTTGGTGCCGCCCCCTCAACGTCATCCGATAAATCAACCACCGCATCGTTAAGCACAATCCCTTCGTTTTTCAACGTCATCGTCACCTCAGCCACCAACTCAGGGGTCAACTCAGCGTCTCGCAACACTTCGAGCACCTCATCAAGGTTCAACTCTCCGCTGGACTGCCCATGACGAATCAGACGCACAAACTCAAACGGCGAAACACTTTCCCAATGCGGCGTCTCACTCATCGGTGACGCCAATACCAAACCACTGCAACACCGGAGCCAAAGCAGCCATATCGTTTGGCACCTCGCGTAGCTCAATCGCCTGTCTACGCAAATACGTGATATCAGGCAACAAAGAAGCCATATCGGCGCCCCGGCGAACCTCACCCTCCAACATGATGGCCGCCTGAACAGCTGCCAAAGCAAGCAACCGGCACACCACCCCCACCGGGTTGTCATCTGTAGCATCATCAACCGCCACCTGGCTCAACACATCAGCCGCCTCCCCCTCAAGAGCCGCACGAGCCTCATGCAAATCCTCATGCTCGGCCAACGCTTCATAAGCCAGTCGCATGGTCGGGTCAGCAAACAACACCGGCGACAAAAACGCCGTAACCTCCGACGGCCGATGCATCAACAAACGCAAAGCCTGTCGCTCCGTAGTGACCTGTCGAGTTATTGCCGTCACCGGCGAATCGGCCCGCGGCGTCTTCGTTGCCGGCTTGTTTTCCATACGGCGACGCAACTGCCCCGCATCTAATCCGCATTGATCGGCAATAGAAACCAAGTACTGGTCACGCACCAACGCATTCGGATGCTCAGCCACCAACCCCACCGCTGCCTCCCCCGCTCGGGCACGCCCCTCCACCGTAGAAAGATCACCCCGAGCCAACGCTCGATCAATGCGAAAAGCCAAGAAAGGTTTCGCATGCTCAACCGCCCGCCGCAACCCCGCCGGATCATTACGTGCCATATCACCCGGATCAGAACCCTCCGGCAAATCAACCACCGCGAATTGCAAACCAAATTCTTCTTCCCACGCATACACCCTTTCGGCAGCAGCCTGGCCCGCACCGTCAGCGTCATAAGCCAACACCACCCGAGAAGCAAACAACTTGAGTTTGCGAGCATGATCCGGAGTCATGGCCGTACCGCAAGTGGCGACCGCCCGCTCTATACCTGCCAAATGAAAACCAATAACATCGGTATAGCCCTCGCACACAATAATTTCGTCGAGTTTCCCGGCTTCGGTTTTTGCCCAATTCAGCCCATACAACACCCGGCTTTTGGCGTACACCTTGGCGGCATCAGAAGTGTTCTTATATTTCGGACCCTCACCGTCGGGCAACTTACGGCCCCCGAAACCCACCGCATCCCCCCGCTCATCAAAAATTGGGAAAACAATACGTTCACGAAAAAAATCGTATTTGGTGCCCCGTTTACTCAACCCACCCAAACCAGCATCTTGCATATCATCAGCAGAAATATTTAGATGCTTAGCCAGATTATCCCAACCCTCCGGAGCCCAACCCAACGAAAACTGGCGAGCCACCTCACCGTCGTAGCCCCGCTCTCGCAAGTAATCTCGCGCCGCCCGTCCATCAGGATGGCGCAAAAGACGATCATGATAAAAATCAACAGCTTTTTGCACCGACTCCAACAACTCTTTACGACGGCCCCGCTTCTGCGTTTCGTTCTTGTCGGTGTAGCGCAAAGGAATATTGGCCCGACTGGCCAAATACTCCACCGAACCCGCAAAATCTAAGTGCTCCATCTGGCGCACAAAATCAATAACGTCGCCGCTGGTTTGGCAACCAAAACAGTAATACAAACCTTTTTCATGGTTAACCGAAAATGAAGGCGACTTCTCCCCATGAAACGGGCACAACCCCATCCACTGGCGACCATTTTTCTTCAACTGGGTGTGCTGGGTAATAAGTTGCACGATGTCGGTTTGGTCCCGCACCCTTTTTACGTCCTCGTCAACAATGCCCATAGGGGGTCAACTTAGCAGCGGACTTCGCCTTGCGCCGGAGGCGGGCGACCGGCTTTTATATTGCTACCCTTAACGACGAACGCCGCGAGCCAAAGAAGTTTCGCCGCACCGCCCTTCACCCCCTCTAAGACAAGCGAGTAGCCCCTCATGGCCGTTGAATCTTCCACCCCTATCAAATTAGTAAACCAGGTGTACGCCACCCTTGAAAAACGTTTAGCCGCAGGCCGGCAACGTTTCGGCCGATCACTCACCCTGGCCGAAAAAATACTCATCAACCACCTCGACGACCCAGCCGCCGAACTCGAACGAGGAATCTCCTACGTAGACATGCGCCCCGACCGGGTCGCCATGCAAGACGCCACCGCACAAATGGCGTGGCTGCAGTTCATGACCGCTGGCCTCGACGAAGTACAAGTCCCCACCACCACGCACTGCGATCACCTCATCCAAGCCAAAGTAGAAAGCAACGCCGACCTACTCACCGCCGTTGAAAGTAACGCCGAGGTCTACGACTTCTTACAATCCGTGTGCGCCCGCTACGGAGCCGGCTTCTGGAAACCCGGTTCCGGCATAATCCACCAAGTAGTACTCGAACAATACGCTTTCCCCGGCGGCATGATGATCGGCACCGACAGCCACACCCCTAACGCCGGCGGCCTCGGCATGGTGGCCATCGGAGTCGGCGGCGCCGACGCCGTGGATGTCATGACTGGTTTTGCTTGGAACGTCAAATGGCCCAAACTGATCGGCATCCATTTGACCGGCCAACTCAACGGTTGGGCCGCTCCCAAAGATGTCATCCTAAAAGTAGCCGACATCCTCACCGTAAAAGGCGGCACCGGCGCCATAGTCGAATACTTCGGCCCCGGCGCACGCAGCCTCTCGGCCACCGGCAAAGCCACCATTTGCAACATGGGCGCAGAAATCGGAGCCACCACCTCACTTTTTGCTTACGACGACGCCGTCGGCCGCTACCTCAGCGCCACCGGCCGCCAAGACATCGCACAAGCCGCTGATGCCGTGGCCCAACACCTTCGAGCCGACGACGAAGTTGAAGCCAACCCCGGCGACTACTTTGACGAAGTCATCGAAATTGACCTCAACACCTTGTCGCCCCACATCAACGGCCCCCACACCCCCGACTTGGCCCGTCCAGTAGCCGACCTGGGCGCCGAAGCCGAAGCCAACGGTTGGCCCCTCGAGGTAAGCGCCGGATTAATCGGTTCATGCACCAACTCTTCTTACGAAGACATCACCCGGGCCGCATCCATCGCCCGCGATGCCACCGCCAAAGGCCTCACCGCCAAAATCCCGTTGCTGATCACCCCCGGGTCTGAACAGGTGCGAGCCACCATTGAGCGAGACGGCCTACTGGCCGACTTCGAAGCGCTGGGCGCCACCGTGCTAGCCAACGCTTGCGGGCCTTGCATCGGCCAATGGGACCGCCAAGATATGGACGACGGCGTACCCAACTCCATCGTGACCAGCTACAACCGCAACTTCCCTAAACGCAACGACGGTTACGCCTCCACCCACGCTTTCGTAACCTCACCAGAAACGGTCATCGCTTTAACCCTGGCCGGGCGTTTGGACTTCGACCCAGCCACCGACACCTTGACCAACGCCGACGGCCAAGAAGTGCGCCTCACCGTTGGGGCAGGCGAAGAACTACCGGCCGACGGTTTCGACCCCGGCGCAGACACCTTTGTAGCCCCGCCCGCTGATGGTTCAGACATAAACGTGGTGGTCTCCCCCACCAGCGACCGACTGCAATTATTGACCCCATTTGCTGCCTGGGACGGACAAGACTTTACCGACATGCCGGTATTGCTTAAAGCCCAAGGCAAATGCACCACCGACCACATTTCGATGGCCGGCCCGTGGCTCACCTACCGCGGCCACTTAGAAAACATCTCCGGCAACGTCTACATGGGAGCCGTTAACGCCTTCAACGGCGAAGTAGGCACCGGCCTTGACGTAACCGACGGGCAGCACCGCACCTACCCAGAGATTGCCCGGCGCTACCACGAAGCAAACATCTCGTGGATCGCCATTGGTGACGAAAACATGGGCGAAGGGTCCTCTCGGGAACACGCCGCCATGGAACCCCGGTTCCGCGGCGCCAAAGTTGTGTTAGCTCGCTCTTTCGCTCGCATCCACGAAACCAACTTGAAAAAACAAGGCGTGCTGGCCTTAACCTTTGCTAACCCCGCTGACTACGACTTGATTGGTGAAAACGACCGGATTGGCGTAACGGGCTTAGCCGACCTCGCCCCTGGGAATCCAGTGAACATGACCATCAACCATGCCGATGGGTCAAGTAGCGACATCGAAACCAAGCACACCTTTTCTGAAGATCAGTTGGATTGGTTTCGCGCCGGCAGCGCCTTAAACCTGATCCGCCAACGAACCGCAGGCTAAACCTTGCGCAACTGGTAACCCCGGTTGCGAGCTTCGGCCAAGGTGTCGGGACCAAAGCACAAAAACGTTTCGGCCGACATCAACTCGTCGAGGACAATACTCATGACTTCTTCATCAATGACTTCATCAAGGTCATAAACCTGCTGGGTTCGTTTGTCACCCAAAAACCGTTGATGACTAAATACTGTTGGTCGATCCATAAACCGAGACTAGTGGAGCAAAGAGCCCGGGACGCGACACGGGAGCACACCGGTTTGATGCACTCCCGTTGTCTTAAATTTTAGAACTTTCTGGAGTTCCTAAATTGGCCAATAACGTCAGGGAGGACCAGAACTGACGGCCGTTTTAGGGGTGGATGGCGGGTAATCGCCAGATGGTCCAGGGCCGTCTAGCGGCCGTCCACCTCCGAAGCCCTACAAGGTTTGCTACTAATTTGGACCACCTCCTTTCCTCGGTACTCCCACCTTAATACCCCAACCCGTTCCCATCAGCCATTTAACTCAGTGACTTGGTGTCAGACACCATGTCACTGGGGCAAGTTGGGGTGGATTGGTTTTGACATCTAGAGTCACTGGTATGCCCAAAACAGTCATTTACCCAGCGGCCGCTATTTACACTATGGATCCGTCACGGCCCACCGCTCAAGCAGTGGCGGTTCGTGATGGGCGTTTTTTGGCCATCGGGTCCCTTGATGAACTCAGCGTTCTTGACGACTACACCGTTGACAACACCTTTGCCAACCACACCCTCTTACCCGGTTTCGTAGAGGCCCACAGTCATAGTTTTGCCGGCGGACTCTGGACACACACCTACTGCGGTTTCTTTGACCAAACCGATCCTCAAGGTAAAACCTGGACCGGTTGCAAAAACATTGAAGATGTACTCAAGCGACTCCGCCAGGCCGAGGCCGCTCTTGTTGATCCCAACGAGCCTCTTCTGGCTTGGGGGGTCGATCCCATTTACTTTGATGGAGAACACCTGGCCGGCAGCCACCTCGACCAAGTCTCAACCCACCGAGAAATTCTTGTCATGCATGCCAGCCTGCACATAGCCACCGTAAACAATGCTCTCATGACCGCCCAAGACATCACTCCCGACACCACCATGGAAGGCGTTCCCAAAGATGAGGCAGGATGGCCCATTGGCGAACTTCAAGAACCAGCCGCCATGTCTTTAGCCGGAAAACCCTTTCGCTCCTTTTGGGGGCGCCTCCGGGCAGAGCACGCCATACAAGGTTTTGGTCAACTCGCCAATCAAGCCGGCATCACCACCCTTACCGACCTTGGTAATCACACCTCAACTGACCCCGCCACCATTGCCCAATGGCAAAAAATCGTTAACGACCCTCGATTCCCCGCCCGAGTCACCATCTTCAATATGCTCAACCCCGCTACCGGCCCCCAAGCGGTGGCCGACACCCGCCAAAAGTCCAGCGACAAACTCCGCTTTGGGCACGTCAAAATGGTTTTAGACGGTTCCATACAGGGCTACACCGCCCGCCTCAACTGGCCCGGTTATCTAAACGACCGCCCCAACGGCCTGTGGTTGGTGCCCCCCGAACAAGTCACCGACCTGCTGCGCCCCTACCATGAAGCCGGCCTCTTAATTCATGTGCATTGCAACGGCGATCAGGCCGTCGACGTGTTCCTCAACAGCGTGGAAGAACTCCTGAGCGAAACCCCTCGCTTTGACCACCGCTACACCGTGCAACACTGCCAACTGACCACTCCGGCTCAATATAAACGAATCAAAAATCTTGGCATGTGCGCCAACGTTTTCTCCAATCACACTTGGTACTGGGGCGATCAACACGTCACCTCCACCGTGGGCCCCGACCGCGCCGCCCGCATGAACAGCGCCCGCACCGCCCTCGACCTTGGCGTGCCACTCTCCATGCACTGCGATGCCCCGGTCACCCCCTTGGGGTCGCTGCACGTAGCTTGGGCCGCCGTGAACCGCACGACCTCCAGCGGCCAAACTCTTGGCCCTAAAGAACGCATCACCATGCACGAAGCGCTCCACGCCATCACCACCGGGGCTGCCTACCAGCTCAAAATGGATCACGAAATTGGCTCTATCGCCCCGGGAAAGTTTGCCGACTTGGCTGTACTGGAAGCCGATCCCTTCGTGGAGGACCCCATGGAATTACGCAATATCGGCGTATGGGGCACCATGTTGGGCGGAAAAACTTTCCCCGCCACATAAACATGAACCAACCTCCACTACCGCTCACCGTCATTGGCGGTTATCTCGGAGCCGGAAAAACCACCCTCATAAATCAACTGTTGACCGACTCTCAAAGCGAGCGTCTCGCTTTACTCATCAACGACTTTGGCGAGGTAAATATTGACCAAAGCCTTATCGCCAGCCACGACGGTGACACCATAAGCCTGACCAACGGGTGCATTTGCTGTTCGCTGGCCGATGGATTCGCTTCGGCCCTTGACACCGTCAATCAAAATGCTCACCGTCTCGACCGAGTCATTATTGAAGTCTCCGGCGTTGGCCAACCCGCCAAAGTAGCCCTCTGGGGTCAGTCCCCTGGCTTTTATGCCGACGGAGTCGTTGTTCTGGTCAATGGGCAAAACATCATGCAGCGAGCTGAAGACCCCTACGTCGGCGAAACCGTTTTGACGCAAATCCTAGGAGCAGACCTTTTGTTGCTCACCCACACCGACCTTATGAAAGCCCCCCAAGTTGCCGAAGTAACTCAATGGTTAGCGACCAAACACCAGGCCCCAGTTTTAGAGTCTCCCGTGGCTCCGGCCATTCTCTATGGCCTACCTCCAACAGGTGCCGACACCGACCTTGCACCCGTGGACTTCCTCACCGCCTCCGTAGTCGTAAACGAACCCCTTGAGCAAAGCACGTTAGAACTGTGGGCCAAAACTCGCCCCGGTGGGGTCATCCGGGCTAAAGGCCTCGTAAAAATTTCTGACCACCCCGAAAACCAAACCGATGTGCAACTCTTTGGTCCTCGCCTGGTGCTGCGACCGCACCCCAGCGAACAAACCCTCAACACCATGGTGGCCATTGCCCGCCCCGGAACCCCACGGGCTGCTTTAGTCAAATGGTTAAACCAACTTAGCCCTGCAAATTGATTTGACGCTGGCCAGCCTCTACCGCCAAACGGTCAGCTTCATCATTCCAACGATCACCCGAATGCCCTTTAACCCATTCAAAATCCACATCACCCCGAGCCACATAAAGGTCAATCAGCGGTTTCCACAAATCTTGATTCGCCACCGGTTTTTTTTGACTATTCACCCAGCCACGCCGCTGCCATCCACGCCACCAATTGTCACGAAAACAATGCACCACATAAGTTGAGTCGCTGACAATAAGCAACGGACCATCCAAGGCCCGCAGCGCTTCCAAAGTGGCCCGCAACTCCATGCGCTGGTTGGTAGTGCCGGGGTCAAAACCTGCAGCGAAAGCACCGCCGGGGATAACCCACGCCCAACCCCCGGGCCCCGGGTTTCCTGAACATGCTCCATCGGTGTACGCCACCGTGCGGATTTCTTCCATAGCCTCCGACCCTACAAGGTGCGGCAAACCACCTCGGGTTTTTCTTTCCTCGCTAAACACGTTTGAATCTGGCATGATCAAAGAATGATCGATGGATTCACCAATCAACTCCCCGACAACGATCCAGAAGAAACCGGCGAATGGCTCGATTCTTTTGATTCTCTAGTAGATCGCTCAGGCCGACGCCGGGCCCGCTTCATGCTGGCCAAACTGATGGAACGAGCAGGAACCCTCAACGTAGGCAACGCTCCCCCCACCTGGACGCCCTACATCAACACTATTTCTGCTTCCGACCAGCCATGGTTTCCCGGCGACGAAGAGCTTGAACGCCGCATCCGCTCTTTTGTACGCTGGAATGCCGCCGCCATGGTAATCAACGCCAACAAAACAGCCGACGGCATTGGCGGGCACCTCTCAACCTTTGCTTCCTCCGCTTCGCTCTATGAAGTGGGATTCAACTGGTTTTTCCGTGGCAAAGACGACGGCCAACCCGGCGACCACGTTTACTTTCAAGGGCACGCCGCCCCCGGGGTTTATGCCCGAGCATTTTTAGAACGTCGCCTTGAGGAAGAACACCTCAATCGATTCCGCTTGGAAGTAAAAAGCGGCGGCCTCTCGAGTTACCCCCACCCTCGGCTTATGCCAGATTTTTGGGAATACCCAACGGTTTCTATGGGGCTCGGACCCATCAACTCCATTTACCATGCCCGTTTCAACAAATACATAACTGATCGGCGTCTTGACGACACCTCGGCCAGTCGGATATTTTCGTTTTTAGGCGACGGCGAATGCGACGAACCAGAAACTTTAGGCGCTATTTCTTTAGCCGGACGATCAAAACTGGGCAACCTTATTTGGATCGTCAACTGCAACCTGCAACGCCTCGACGGGCCAGTACGCGGCAACGGAAAAATCATTCAAGAACTCGAAGGCGTTTTTCGGGGCGCCGGTTGGAACGTCATCAAAGTTCTCTGGGGTTCCGTTTGGGACGGAATCATCCAAAACGACACCGACGGAGTGCTCCTCAACAAGTTCAACACCACCGTGGATGGCGAATACCAGCGCCTCGCCATTGAACCCGCCAGTTACGTTCGAGAAAACTTTTTCGGCCCCGACCCTCGCCTCGGTGAACTTGTCAGCCACCTCACCGACAAAGAAATAGAAGACCTGCCTCGCGGCGGCCACGATTATCAAAAACTTTTCGCCGCTTACAAAGCGGCCACCGAAGAAAATGATGCCCCCACCGTAATTTTGGCCAAAACCGTTAAGGGTTGGACCTTGGGCGAAGGTCTTGAAGCACGTAACGCCACCCACCAGATCAAAAAAATGACCAAAGAGCAACTATTGGCTCTTCGGGAACGTTTGCAACTGACCGAAGATATTCCCGAAGCACTCCTGGAAGGCGACCGAGCCCCTTACCTGCGGCCCAGCGAAGATAGCGACGAATACCAGTACATGATGCAACGGCGCCGGGCTTTAGGCGGCTCCATCCCGAAGCGACGCATTCGCGAACGCCGCCCCCTAACCCTGCCCGATCCATCAGTTTTTGATGGCCTCACCAAAGGATCACAGGGCCGCCCGGTCTCAACCACCATGGCCTTAACCAACTTGTTGCGTGACCTCATGCGGGACAAAGAATTTGGGCCCCGAGTAGTGCCCATCGTGCCCGACGAGGCCCGTACTTTCGGCATGGACTCGTTGTTTCGAGAGTTCGGAATTTACGCCCCCTTTGGCCAACTCTACGAACCCATCGATCACGAACTTTTACTGTCCTACCGAGAAGACACCGACGGGCAACTACTCGAAGAAGGCATCACCGAAGCCGGTTCGCTATCGAGTTTTATTGCCGCCGGCACCAGTTACGCCAACCTCGGGGTACCCATGGTCCCTTTCTTTACTTTTTATTCCATGTTTGGCTTTCAACGCGTGGGCGACCTGATTTGGTCGGCGGCCGACGCACGCACCCGAGGTTTTCTACTAGGCGCCACCGCCGGACGCACCACCTTGGCCGGCGAAGGCCTCCAACACCAGGACGGCCACAGTTTGGTGCTGGCCACCACTGTGCCCCCCTGCCAGGCCTACGACCCAGCTTTCGCCTACGAGTTAGGGGCCATCATCGACGACGGCCTGCAACGCATGTACGGCCACGCCGACCCGCTCAAAAACGAAGACATTTTCTACTACCTCACCCTCTACAACGAGCCCTACGAAATGCCGGCCCGCCCCGACAACATTGCCAAAACCGACATCGTTAACGGCATTTACCGTTGGGCCGACGGGCCAGAATGCTCCCACCAAGCAGGCATCATGTTTTCTGGTTCCGCCCACCAAGCAGCCCGAGATGCCGCCGCCGAACTGGCCACCCGATGGGACGTGAGTTGCGACCTGTGGAGCGTGACCTCTTACAAACGTTTACGCGAACAAGCCCAAGAAATAGACCGCCTAAACCGTTTACACCCCGAAGACTCCCCTCAAGAACCCCTCGTTACGCAAGTCCTCAACGACGGGCAAGGGCCCTTAGTGGCGGTCTCCGACTTTCAACAATTAGTAGCCGATCAGGTTTCTCGCTGGGTACCGCGCCCCTTTACCGTGTTAGGTACCGATGGTTTTGGCCGCAGCGACACCCGAGAAGCCCTCCGACGTTTCTTCGAAGTCGACATGGCCCACGTGGTAGTAGCCGTGCTTCATGCCCTCGCCACCGCCGGAGAAATCCCCTTAGAAACCGTCAACGAAGCTATTGCTCTTTACGGCATCGACCCGGAGTCTCCCGACCCGGGCCGCCACGACACCGTCCCAGCCACCGGGCACGGCGTAGGAAGATCCACCTCATGAACGCATTCCCCCACGGCACCCTGGCCATCACCGGCGACCCCGAAGCCGACCGTTTGCTCAACAGCAACGCTCTCGCCCTGTTGGTCGGCATGTTGTTAGACCAACAAGTCCCCATGGAATGGGCATTTCGCGGGCCCGCCACTTTGCAAGAACGCCTCACCGGTTTCGACGCCCAAGCCATTGCCGACTACGAGCCAGAAGCTTTTGTCACCCTGTGCTGCCAAAAACCTGCCATACATCGTTTTCCGGCTTCCATGGGACGGCGCATCCAAGACCTCTGCCAACACTTGGTAGACCACTACCACGGCGACCCGAGCGAACTCTGGCAAAACGTCGACGGGCAAGAACTCGCTAAGCGTTTACGGGCTCTCCCCGGTTACGGCGAAGAAAAAACCAAAATCTTTATTGCGCTGTTAGCCAAGCGTATGGGTGTCCCTACCGAAGGTTGGCAAAAATATGCCGGAGCCTTCGCAGACGAAGTGCCTCGCTCAGTTGCCGACATTGACGGCCCTGAAGCACTGGCCACGGTGCGCCAATGGAAAAAAGCCCAAAAGGCCGCTAAAAAATCTAAACAGGACTAAAGCCGAGCCGTACCCTCGGCCACCGCTTGCAAAAACCAGGCGTAAGTGTTTGCTAAACCGTCAGCCAACTCGGTTTTAGCCGTCCACCCCAGCTTGGTAAGTTTGCTCACCTCTAAAACTTTGCGTGGGGTGCCGTCGGGTTTCGTGGTGTCGTAAGTGATTTCGGCTTCGGGATGCACCAAATCTCGCACCTGCCGCGCCAAAGCCGCAATGGAACCATCAATCCCGGTGCCCACGTTGACATGACCGGCCTCGGAATAATTATCCATCAAAAATAAGCAAGCGTCGGCTAAATCGTCTACGTGTAAAAACTCTCGACAAGCCGAACCGGTTCCCCAAATCTGCACTTCGTTGACGCCGGCCTCTTTGGCTTCGTGAAAACGCCGGATAAGCGCCGGCAACACATGGCCGCCCTCCAAATCAAAATTGTCGCCCGGCCCATACAAGTTGGTGGGCATCGCCGAAATAAAGTCACAGCCGTACTGGCGGCGGTAGCTTTCGCACAGTTTGATTCCGGCAATTTTCGCCAAGGCGTAACCCTCGTTGGTGGGCTCTAACGGCCCCGATAACAAAGCCTCTTCAGCAATGGGCTGCTCGGCTAGCCGAGGGTAGATACAAGAACTCCCTAGGTAAAGCAGTTTGTCTACTTTGTTTTGGTAACTGGCGTGAACCACCGTGCCGTGAATCATCAAATTGTCGTAAAGAAAATCGGCTGGGCGGCTGCTGTTAGCGCCAATGCCTCCCACCGTGCCGGCCACCAAAAACACGTACTGCGGCTGATGCTCGGCAAACCAGGCATCCACCGCCGACTGGTCGCGTAAGTCAAGTTCTTGCCGTGAAGCGGTCAACAAGTTAGTGAACCCCTCGGCGATCAAACGGCGCATAACCGCCGAACCAACCAAACCACGGTGACCGGTAACGAACACTGGTGCGTGACGATCAAGCATGAGCCAACACTACTTCTTGCCGGCTTGATCTACGGCACCCATTTCAGCCAGGTAAACCCCTAAGAGATCCACCACCACCACCACCGAAACCGCATCCAACGGTTCTTCAAGCGCCAGAGCCTGAGCCACCACATAATCCACCGCATCATCAAGTTCTGCCACTTGACGCTCGGCGTCTTCGCTCAGCGCCTCATCGCCCAGTTCCTTACCGAAAGGCGAAGCCAGACCCGCTTGGTTAAAAGAATCAAGCCACCATCGGGTGACCAGAACTACCTCGTCACGGGTGAGCTGACCAGCTGCTTCTTCAGGCAAGCACTCGGCCACCCAATCAACGGCGTCATCAACTTCGAATACCGTGGGCACCACCGTGCCCTCTAAACGACCCACTGCCGAACCGACCGCCCAAAAAGCAACGGCCAACACCAACAGGGCACCGAGGGCGACGAAAAACCAAATCATGTACTGAGTATGGCCTCAAAAGGCCTCAACTGCTCAGTAACCGGTTGTTCAAAAACCAGTTACTTAGATGCCGATGCGTTGAGCTAAAAGCTCCCGATGGTAAGTGGGGTCACCAAACAACAACTCAGAGCTTTTGGCACGTTTGAAGTAAAGGTGCGCTGAATGTTCCCAAGTAAAACCAATACCGCCGTGGATTTGAATGTTTTCGGCCGTGGTATGAAAATAAGCCTCGGAGCAGTAAGCCTTAGCCAGCGAAGCCACCGAAGGTAACTCGTCGTTAAGTTCTGCCGCACACCAACCGGCGTAGTAAGCCGCTGATTTAGCTGATTCAACTTCGAGCAACATGTCGGCACACTTGTGTTTGATGGCCTGGAACGAACCAATAGGGCGCCCAAACTGCACACGATCTTTTGCGTACTGCACCGCGGTGTCTAAACAAATTTGTGCGCCACCGACTTGCTCGGCAGCCAAGGCCACTGCGGCCAAATCTAAGACTCGTTCCAGCACCGGCCAGCCGGCGCCTTCTGCACCGATCATGGTGGCGGAAACCCCGTCAAAGTCCAAGCGGGCTTGTTTGCGAGTCATGTCCATGGTAGCCAGCGAGGTGCGGGTCAACCCAGCAGCCTCACCATCAACCTTAAACAGTGATACTCCAGAAGCAGTGCGAGCTGCTACCAAAACCACATTGGCCAAGTGGCCATCTAATACATACATTTTGGTGCCAGAAAGTGTCCAAGCATCGCCATCAGCGGTGGCTTCCATAGTGATGCCGGCTTCGTCCCAGCGTCCGCTTTCTTCGGTGAAAGCCAAAGTGGCAATGGTTTCGCCGCTGGCAATGCCAGGCAAAATTTCTGCCGCTGCTGCTTCGTCGCCGCAATGGATCAAAGTGTTAGCGGCCAAAACAACCGTGGAGAAAAACGGAGCGCACAAAAGGGCTCGACCCATTTCTTCCATGATGACCACCAGTTCTACATAGCCAAAGCCTTGACCACCGTGTTCTTCTGGAATGATCAAGCTTTGCAAACCCAGTTGCTCAGCCATCATGGCCCAAGTGTCAGGGTCATAGCCGGCGTCGGTTTCCATCAATTCACGCACCGTAGCTTCGGCGGAATAGTTCTCTAAGAACTGGCGGACAAATTCCCGCAGTTGTTCTTGTTCTTCACTGAAGGCGAAGTTCACCTGTTGCACTCCTGTTAGATGGTTGTTACGAATTGGCCATGTGGCCGTTCCCCATGTTCTACCAGCCGGTAACCACCGCAGCCACACCGGGCGGGTAACTCATGGCAGGAAGTTTTCGGGCAAGATAGAGCCATGACAGAAACCAGTAGCCCGCTTAGCCCATGCGACCACCACGATCACCCCAACACCGGGGTGCCAGGAGTGTCGCTGCACTGGTGTGACACCCAGTCCGAGATTCACAAAATTGTGGTCGGCGACTACGCCAACAACGTTTTTGTCTTGCGCTGCCGACAAACCGGCGAATCGGTATTAATTGATGCCGCCAACGAACACGACAAACTGCTGGAACTCTGCCGAACCCTCGACGTGCGCACCGTATTAGAAACCCACGGCCACCCCGACCATATTGCCGCCGTACCTGCGGTACGCGAAGCCGGCTATCAGGTGGGGGTAACGGCCGCCGACGCAGCGTTGCTCGACGGTTACGACTATTTGTTGGAAGACGAATCGGTTATCGAAGTAGGGCGCCTGCGCCTGCACACCATCTGCACCCCCGGCCATACCCCGGGGTCTATCTGCTTTCGCTTGGAAGGGGCGCCCATTCTTTTCTCCGGCGACACCCTGTTTCCTGGCGGGCCCGGAGCCACCCACTTTGACACCGGCAACTTTGAACAAATCATCGATTCCATAGACCGCCGGTTGTTTGCTCCCCTACCCGCAGAAACCTTTGTTTTGCCGGGCCACGGCACCGACACCACCATCGGAGCCGAACAGCCCTTGTTAGACGACTGGGTAGCCCGCGGTTGGTAAGCAATGTATTTCCCCTATGGGCATAGTGGTAATCCCTTAAACCGTTTAGACTCCACACTGTGAATACCACCGCCCCCCTCTTCGAAGTCGAAAACCTGCACGCCACCACGGTGGATGGGCAACCCATTTTGAACGGGGTTGATCTGGTCGTAAACACCGGAGAAATCCACGCTTTGATGGGCCCCAACGGTTCAGGTAAATCCACCTTGGCCGCCGTGCTTTTAGGTAGCCCCGAATACGTCATCACCAAAGGCTCGCTGCGCTTTCAAGGCGACGACATCACCGAATGGTCCGCCGACACTCGAGGCCGAGCCGGCATCTTTTTAGCTTTCCAATACCCGCAAGAAGTCGCCGGCGTATCGGTCATCAATTTTTTACGCCAAGCCCTCTCCGCTCGCAAAGGCATCGACCTCTCGGTGCTAGAACTTCGCCTCGCCATCATGGAATGGATGGACCGCCTCGGCATGGACCCTTCCTTCGCCGACCGCTACCTCAACGAAGGCTTTTCCGGCGGTGAAAAAAAACGCAACGAAATCCTCCAGATGGCCATCTTGGAACCAGAACTCGCCATTTTGGATGAAACCGACTCCGGTCTCGACATTGATGCCCTACGCACCGTGGCCGACGGGGTCACCGCAGTACGCCAAGAGCGCCCCGACCTCGGCGTGGTCACCATCACCCATTACCAGCGCCTGTTGGAATACCTCCAACCAGACTTCGTGCACATCTTGATGGAAGGCCGCATTGTCAAACAAGGCGGCTTCGAACTAGCCGTCCAACTCGAAGAACAAGGCTTCGACGCTTTCCGAGTCGGAGCCACCGCATGACCTTAGATGCCGCGGCCGTCAAAGCAGACTTTCCTCTGCTCAACAATCTGATCAACGACCGGCCGGTCATCTACTTAGACTCTGGCGCTACCTCACAAAAACCTCAACAGGTACTCGACGCCCTCAACCACTACTACGAACACCTCAACGCAAACGTGCACCGCGGGGCCTACTACCTGGCCGCCGCCGCCACTGACGCCACCGAAAACGCTCGCCTGCGGGTCGCTAACTTTATTAACGCCCCCGCCGACCGAGAAATCATCTTCACCAAAAACGCTACCGAAGCCATCAACCTGGTGTCTTACACCTGGGGGCGAGCCAACCTCAACGCCGGCGACGTGGTACTCATCTCGTCGTTAGAGCACCACGCCAACATCGTGCCTTGGCAGCAACTGGCCGCCGACAAAGGCGTCGAAGTGCGCTGGATACCCCTCACCGATGACGGCCAACTTGACCTCACCGACCTTGACCGAATGCTCGAAGGCGTAAAACTGGTAGCCATTTCGGCCGCCTCAAACGTTTTGGGCACCCTCCCTCCCGTGCGCTTACTGGCCGATGCCGCCCACGCCGTGGGCGCCCTTTGTCTGGTAGACGCCAGCCAATGGGTTCCTCACCGCCCCACCGACGTTGCCGAATTCAACTGCGACTTTTTAGTCTTTACCGGCCACAAAATGTGCGGCCCAACCGGCATCGGTGTGTTGTGGGGTCGCGCAGAGTTGTTAGAAGCCATGCCGCCTTTCCTCGGCGGAGGCGAGATGATTCTCAACGTCACCCAAGAAGGTTTTACCGCCAACGAAATCCCTTGGAAGTTCGAAGCCGGCACTCCACCTATCGCCGAAATGATCGGGCTGGGCGCTGCCGTGGATTACCTAGAAAACCTGGGCATGGACAACATCGTCGCCCACGAAACCCAACTCACCGGTTACGCCCTGCGCACCCTGGGCGACCGTTTCGGCGAAGACCTAATTATTCACGGCCCGCAAGACCTCACCATTCGGGGCGGTGTGCTGTCACTTTGCTACAAAGACGTTCACCCCCACGACCTCAGCCAAGTACTTGACGAACGCGGTGTTTGCGTACGTGCCGGCCACCATTGCGCCAAGCCCCTCATGCGTTTACTGGGGGTGGGTGCTACTGCCCGCGCTTCGCTCTACCTTTATAACGACGAATCCGATGTCGACGCACTGGCCGATGCTCTCGAAGCAGCCGGACAGTTCTTCGCCTTCTAATTACCCAACCACCCGCTACCCAACGAGCACCACATGCCAGGCTTAGAAGACCTCTACCGAGAAATAATCCTCGACCACTACCGCAGCCCCCGCAACCAGGGTGAGTTAGAAACCCCACCGGCTCACATGGCCGAAGGTTTCAACCCGCTTTGTGGCGACGAAATCAAAGTGTTCTTAGCCGTGGAGAACAACACCATCACCGATATTCGCATCGGTGGCCAAGGGTGCTCCATTAGCCAGTCATCAGCATCCATGATGACCACCGCCGTTTTAGGAAAAACCGTAGAAGAAGCCCGCCAAGTGCTGCAGGCCTTCAAAGAAATGATGTCCATCCACGAACACGAACTCGACGACACCGATGCTGATGCCGCTCCCGCTCCCCAACTCGGTGACCTTGAGGCGTTGCGGGGTGTGGTGAAGTTTCCGGTTCGCATCAAATGCGCCACCTTGGGCTGGAACACCCTTGACCAAGCGCTCGTCGAAGCGACCGCTTAGCGGACGTCCAGATTAAAGAAGCGGGTCAGCGAACGGGTCCGGCAAAAGGTTTTCTTCCTCTTCTGCCTTGACCGCTGCTTCACCAAGCAAACCGACATACCCCTCGGCTTCTAGGCGTTCCACAATTTCTGGGCCGCCAGAAACCTGAATACGGCCTTGGGCCAACACGTGCACCCGGTCGGGTTCTAACACTTCGAGCAGTCGGCTGAAGTGGGTAATGGCCAACACGCCTAAGCCTTCGTTTTCGGTGGCCTCTTGAATGCGTTTAGCCACGGCCGCCAAAGCATCCACGTCCAATCCAGAGTCAATTTCATCTAACACCGCATACTGGGCGCCCAACACGCCAAGTTGCAAGGTTTCGTTGCGTTTTTTTTCGCCGCCTGAAAGGTCTACGTTGAGGGGGCGGGTCAAAAACTTTTGATCAAAACCGATGCGAGCCGCTTCATCGACCATGCGTTGTTGAATCGTTTCTTCATTACGTCCACCAGCCCGAGCCGCTTCAGTCAGCACCGATGCCAAACTCACCCCCGGCACTTCGGTGGGGTGCTGCAAGCAAAGAAACAGCCCGGCTTGCGCTCGTTCCCAAGGGGCCAAAGCTAAAAGATCCACCCCATCGAGGGTCACCGATCCGCCGGTCACCGTGTAGCCAGGGCGGCCCATCAAAACATGCGACAGCGTTGACTTGCCCGACCCATTGGGGCCCATGATGGCGTGCACCTCACCGGGGCGCACCTCAAGGTCAATGCCGGTCAAAATTTCTTTACCAGCAATTTCGGCCCGTAGACCTTTGATACAAAGCACTTGGTCAGCCATGGCTAATCACTACCTCTTGATCCTCAACAGAAACGGCGAACACTTCGATCGGTTGGGTGGCGGGCATGGTTAAGGCCTCACCGGTACGCAACGAAAACAAGCTCCCATGTTTGGGGCATTCCACTGCACATTCACCCGCTTCGATTTCTCCCCCCACCAACGAAATATCGGCATGGCTGCAAGTGTCAGACACGGCAAACAACTCGCCCCCCACTTGAACCACCAACACTGGTTGGCCGTCAACTTCTACTTGACGAGGAAGGCCATCAGCCAATTCGGAAAGTTGGCAAACCTTTACCGCAGTCATGAGGCCTCCTGGGCCGCGGCCAAGTTTTCCGTCCGGCGATCAAGTTTGGCCACGATGGCTTCTTGTAAGATTTCTGCCACCGCAGGCACTGGGGCAACTTCTGCCACTTCGGCAAAAAACCCTTCCAGCAACAAACGTTCGGCTACCGGGGTGGGCACACCACGGCTTTCCAAATAGAAGCGCTGTTCTTCATCTACCGGAGATACCGCCGAGGCATGGCTGCACATCACGTCGTTGGTTTCGATTTCTAGGTTGGGCACGCTTTCGGCCCAAGCCTCTGGCGACAACTTGATGTTGCGATTGGTTTGATATGCCTTAGTACCGGTGCCTTCGGGCCGCACTTTTATGAGCCCGGTGTAGATGGAGCGAGAGGCCCCATCGAGCGCACCCTTGAACAACAATTCGCTGGTCGTGTCAGGAGCGGCGTGGTCTTGGAAAGTACGAAAATCCATGGTTTGACTGTCTTCGCCAAAGTAAGCCGCAGTGAGACGCCCGTAGGCTCCTCGCCCCACCAAGCGGCAATCGGTACGGGTACGCACGTAGTCGCCACCCAGGCCAGCCATAAAGAGTTCTGCCGTAGCGTCTTGCCCCACGTTGATGGCTTGATGGCCGAATTGCCAAGTATCAGCAGCCATGTTTTGCACCACACAATGCTGGTACCGGGCTCCTTGCCCCACCGTTACTTCCAACACCGGAGCAACCACCGTCGCTTCGGCAGACGAGGTTTGCATTTCAACCACCGTGGCCGCTGCGTTAGCGCCGCAATGCACAATGATCCGTGGGAATACCGCCGAAGCGCTGTCCGTCAAACTGGTCACCACAATGGGCTCTGCCAAGGCAACCCCGTCGGGCACGATGATGGCTAAAGGCTCCGGGCCGAAAGCACGGTTCAGGTAGCCAAACAAATCCGCAGGGTCGCTGAGCGCAGCTCCGTAGCGTTCTTGTCCGTCGGGAAGGTCGGCCACCGGGCCTACGGTTAGGCCAGCGGCCGCTGCTTCGTCGCTCAAGGTCAGGCTGGTGATCCACCCGTTTTGCAGCACTGCTACGGCGCTGGGGTTAGTGAAACGCTGACCTCCGGGAGGCACCATGGGGGTTGGCCGTTCGGTTGCCGGAGCAATCTGATCAAGGTCGAGTTCGCCTACCCGTGAATACCGCCAGACCTCTTCATCAGGGTCGGGGCGAACCACATCAGCGAGTTGATCCACCATGGCGCGACGCATTTCGTTTAACCAGGCCGGGCCGGACAGCATTTCCGCAGCGTTCTGAGTAAAGAATTTCAGGGCAATAGCTTTCAAGAAGCGGCCAAAGGCCGGGGGCGGGTGAACAACCGTTTCGGTCGTTGGTATTTATCCTATCCGCGTAGGAGAAACTCCGGCGAAGGTTCTGGCTAGAAATCAATCAACGATTTCGTTGTCCTCGGAGGCCTCTTGATACAGGTGACGCAAGTCTCCAGGCTGGATACGAGATTGCTCGACAAACCGTTCAACGTCATCAAGCCGAAGGCGGATAACCCGACCGAAGCGAAACCCTGCGATCTGGCCCTCGTCGATAAGTCGGTACAGGGTGCGTGTGGTAATCCCCAACCGCTTGGCCGCCGCACCAGAGCTCAACCACACTGTCTCTTGTGGTGGTTGACTAGCATCAACTACTTTTTCTTCCATTTCGGTATCTTTCCATCTTTTTCGTCAATTGGCAAGTCAATGAGGGTGGCTTTTGTGGCCCACCGTGTCAAAGTGTGGTCATGACAACTTTCGACAACATTACCGAAACCGACCAAGAGGGCACCGAACGACAAGTGACCCTTGAAATAACCGCCACCAGCATTGTGCGCTCCACCGAAGACCAAACATGGGTAGGCCGCCTCGACGCCGCCAGCGTAGAGAGCCTAGACAGAGACAAAAAAATGATTGGTGCCGATTCCATCGTCGCCCATACTTCGTTTGGCGAAATCACCTGGTCTCTCAAAAAAGGCCAAGGTCTATTTAACGCACTAGAAGACGCCTGCAAATAACACACGTGTCGCCGGGCTAATCCAGAAAATCTGGACTACTTTAAACCCATGAACGGGCAGCGATACGTGCTTCTCGGTTTGGCTTCGGGAGCACCCGGTTGGATGACCAAAGTGCAACCGGTGCTTGACACGGGGCAACCAGCAGGAGAGTTTCTGCCCTGCGCCGGTATAGCCGACCTCACCAACCGTCTGGCTTCCGGCCGGCCTTTTTCTGCGCTTTTAATAGACCACCGCACCGTTGGTTTAGACCGCGAGTTGATCCAGCGCTCGCATGCTGCCCACTGCCCAGTCATCGTTGTTGGTAAAGAAACCGACGCCGGTCGATGGAAAAACCTGGGGGCCGATGAGGTAATCTCCTCGTTTTTGGCCGACGAAGACCTTCGCTTAGCGCTACAACGGCACGGCAATCTCATAAACCAAACCGACCGTTTTCGCAAGAGCGACACCCCGACGGCGCCACCGGCCATCGGCGACAAAGCCAAATGGCAAAACACCAGTTGGCGCGGTCGTCTAATCGCCGTTACCGGGCCCGGCGGTACCGGGGCTTCCTCAGTGGCTCGAGCGCTTGCCTTAGGCCTCGGCCATGACCCACGTTTCCAAAAATCCGTAGCACTAGTTGACGCCTGTCTGGAAGCCGACCAAGCTCATTTGCACGGCGTTGACCCCGACGGAAAAAATCTGCAACAAGCAGTACAAGCCCACCGCACCGGCCAACCCACCGCACAAGAACTTTTTACCCTCATGATTCAGCCCTCGGGGGCTCCCTATCGACTGTTGCCCGGCCTCCTCCGGCGCCGCGATTGGCCAGCCGCCGGAGGCTCAAGCTTGCGCGCCACCCTCATCAACATCGCTCGCCACCATTTGGTTACCGTGGTAGATGTAGACCCCTTTGTTGATTTGGCCCCCGAAGAGCAACCCACTGGCCCTTCTACCCCGGGAGAAATTGCCCGAGTGGTTATGAATCTGGCCGATTTTGTGGTGGTGGTAGGCCGTCCCAGCGAACGAGATACCATCGCCCAACAACGCACCCTCAACACTTTGGTAGCGGCCGGCGTAGACGACAAACGAATCTCTCCACTCATTTTGTACCCCGCTGGACCAAGGCCACGGTGGCGTTCTCCATTTGGTCGCAAGAAATTAACGGCCACCAACCCGACCGGAGAAATCAGTGACCCCGGCACCGACCCCAGCGGAGAAAGCGCGGCACAAATTGCCCGCCGCATCGCCGCCCAGTTAGACCGCCTTACCTCTCGGACGCAAAACGAGCCAGCCACCCCGTTGCCCCCCGGTTCTTTAGGAAATGAAAACCGAGCATGAGCATCGGCCCCACAGAACGCCAAGCCAGCAGCCCTCGCCAAGCCGACGTTCTTGAAGCCGAAGTAGTGCTCCTCAACGGCTTAAGACTGCCCGGGGTGGTGCGGGTGTTGTCTTTCGAACGCACCGGCGACCACGCCACCCTCACCTACGACGACGCCGACCATCAGACACTCAACCATCACGATTTACAAAGCGCCACCGACCTCTGCCACCTTGGCGCATCCTTAGCCCGCACCCTGGCCGAAATGCACCGCTCAGGGGTAAGCCATCAAGCGCTCAGCGCAGAAACAGTCCTCGTAGACCTTGAGGGTCGGCCGCTGATTACCAACTTTTCTTTAGCCCAGCCTTTGCCCGACGACCCCGCAGCGGCTTTTCAAGACCTCGCCGCTTTAGCCGACCTGTTGACCGAGACCGTTGGCCGCCTCCCCACTGACCCTTCAACCCAAGAACAACGCCAACGAAAAAAACTACGCCACACCTGCCGGGTAGCCAAAAACGACACAGCCACTGATCTGGCCATTGCCTTGGCCGACCTCTCGGGAGTTTTTGCTGGGCAAAAACCCGCCCACGACCCTTTTCGGTTGCGCCCCAACTTGCCGCAAAATTTAACCACGGTCTCCCGTTCCCTCCTTGGGGTAACCGCCATAGTTCTTTTGGTAGGGGCCGGATTGCTACTCGCCAACCGAACAGCAACAGAACCTTCTTCGGTTTGGGTACCCACCGACCCGACCGGCCCGCTCGTGGAGCACCAAGGAAACCAATACCAAGTAGGACTATCCGGCGATGTCGCCACCGTTGGACAATGGCTGGTCGATGGCCAATGTTCTCCAGAACCCTTGCTTGCTTTGTTGCGCCCCAGCACCGGAGAAGTATTTGTTTTTGACCAATGGGCTGGCCATGCGTTGCTCGGTACGCAAGCCAGCGCAACCATTGATGGCGCCGTTGGCTTAAAAGCCGAAACAGCCAGCGGTTGTCAACAACTCATGGCGGTCACCGACCAATCGGTGATCCCGGTGAGCCTCACCACTGGTTAGTCAAAGTCTCCCGCCGCTTGCCGGAGACCAGCGATCGCTTCAGTTACTTCCCTGGCTGCGGGCTGTTTGAGGCCGCTAACCCCAAACTGGATTTCACCTAAGACCGCCGCCGCTTTTTCAACCCGGTGACGCCCCTTAACTGTTAAAACAGCCAAAGTGGTTCGACCATCAGATGGGTGGGCAACCCGTTTTACAAAACCATCTTTGGTTAGCCGGGTCACGGTGTTCGTGACACTGGCCGGGTGGACCTGCAGTCGGTCGCCGATTTTACCTAAAGGCATTTGGCCAGTTTTTGTAAAAAACAGCAGCGCCAATACTTCGAAGCGACTGAAATTTAGCGCCAAAGGAGCAAGCACTGCGTCAATGCGCCCTACCAGCAATTGATGGGCTCGGGTAATTGACGTCGCGGCCTGCATGGCCTCGACGGCTGGCCATTGATGCTTTCGCCAGTTGGTTGCTGCCTGGGCGATGACATCTGGATTTGCTTTCATAAGGTTAGGGTAGCAAAATAGTTGAACGTCAAAGTATCTAGCCAAAGCACCTCACATGACCACACCACAACAAGACTGGGAAGAGGCCTACCAAAACCTCCCCCTGCGTCAAGAAGATTTTGAAACCATGTCCGGTGTGCCCGTTGACCCGGTCTACGGCGAGGCGCCTTTTCCTGGCCAATTTCCTTACACCCGAGGTCTCCACGCCGGCGGCTACCGCTCTCGTCTATGGACCATGCGCATGTTCGCCGGGTTCGGTACCGCCCAAGACACCAACCAACGATTCAAAGAACTCCTCGCCCACGGCGGCACCGGGCTCTCCACCGCTTTCGACATGCCCACCCTCATGGGCCGCGACTCCGACAGTTCGTGGGCCTTAGGCGAAGTCGGCCGAGCCGGGGTAGCCATCGACACCCTGGCCGATATGGAAGACCTGTTTGCCGACATTGACCTCAGCGAAGTCTCAACCTCCATGACTATCAACGGGCCAGCGGCCATCTTGTTAGCCATGTACATCGTGGTGGCCGAAAAAAACGGGGTAGCCAGCAACCAACTCGCGGGCACCATCCAAAACGACATTTTGAAGGAATACCAAGCGCAAAAAGAATACATCTACCCGCCCCGACCTTCCATGCGCATCGTCACCGACATGGTCAACTACACCACGCAGCACCTCCCCCGATGGCACCCTGTTTCTATCTCCGGTTACCACATTCGAGAAGCCGGCTCCACGGCCGCCCAAGAACTTGCCTTCACCCTGGCCAATGGTTTCGCCTACGTAGAAGCCGCCCTGGCCCAGGGGCAAGACATCAACGAGTTTGGCCGCCGCCTGAGCTTCTTCTTCAACTCCCACATTGACTTTTTTGAAGAGGTCGGCAAACTCCGAGCCGCCCGCCGCATTTGGGCACGCTGGATGCAGGATCGCTATGGCGCCACCGATCAACGAGCCATGATGTGCCGCTTCCATACCCAAACCGCCGGGGTATCGCTCACCGCCAACCAACCCGAAATCAACATTGCCCGAGTGGCATTACAAGCTTTAGCCGGCGTGCTGGGCGGCACCCAAAGCCTGCACACCGATAGTTTCGACGAAGCCCTCGCTTTACCCACCGAAAAGGCGGCGCGCATCGCCCTTCGCACCCAACAAATCATTGCCCACGAAACCGGGGCAGCCAACGTAGCCGACCCTCTCGGTGGCTCACCCTACGTGGAATGGATGACCGACGAAATGGAGCGCCAAGCCGAAGAAATCTTCACCTACCTTGACGACCTGGGCAACGGTTCAATACTTGAAGGGGTCTACGCCGGAATCGAAAACGGTTACTTCGTGGGTCAAATAGCCGACTCGGCTTACCGCTTTGAACGAGAAGTAAACGCCGGCCGACGCACCATTGTCGGAGTCAATGCCTTTACCGAAGGCAACCAAGACGACAATCCTCACCTCATGCGCATCGAAGAGGAAACCGAAACCGCTCAACGTCAACGCTTGACGAACATTAAAACCCGACGCAATGCTCAACAAGTAAACGAAGCACTGCAAAAAGTAACCGACACCGCCGCTGACCCCGCCTGCAACCTTATGCCCAGCATTCTTGATGCAGTGAGGGTTTACGCCACGGTAGAAGAAATATCTCAAGCCATGGAAAAAGAATTCGGCACCTACGTCGAACAAGCCATCGTCTAAGGAACCCTTATGGAAAACTCCACCATCCGCATCGTTTTAGCCAAACTGGGCCTCGACGGCCACGACCGCGGCATCAAAGTAGTGGCCCGCATCTTGCGCGATGCCGGCATGGAGGTCATTTACTTAGGGATTCGCCAAACTACCGACGACATCATCGCCGCCATTGAACAAGAAGATGCCGACGCTATTGGTCTCTCTATGCACAACGCCGGCCACCTCACCTTGGCCCCCGCCCTGCTGGCCGCCTTAGAAAAAGCCGGGCTTACTACCCCGGTCATTATCGGTGGGATTATCCCCGACCAAGACGTTGCTCAACTAACTACCGCCGGTGTGGCCGCCGTTTTGGGCCCCGGCGCCCCCGCCGAAGAAGTAGTGGCCGCCGTTCGCCAAGCGGTCAACCAGTGAGTGATACCCTTGACCTCCCTCAATTGGTGGCCTTAGCCAGCGAAGGAAACCGTCGTGCCGTAGGACGCTTACTCAGCGTGGTTGAACAAGGCGGTGTCTTAGCCGACACCGTTACCAGCCTCACCCACCAAAAACCATCAGCCCACGTAGTCGGTTTCACCGGTGCCCCCGGAGCAGGAAAATCTACCCTCATCGGACAACTCGTCCACCACCTCTGCCGACAAAACCAAGCCCCCGCAGTTTTGGCAGTAGACCCTTCTTCACCGCTGACCGGTGGCGCTATCTTGGGCGACCGCATACGCATGGATCACCTCAACGCAGGCCAAGCCTTTATACGTTCCGCCGCTACCCGCGGCCACCAAGGAGGCCTCGCCCTTTCAGTACCGGGCAGCATGCGGGTGTTCTCCGCTGCGGGCTACCACCCGGTGATCATAGAAACGGTCGGCGTAGGGCAAGTCGAAGTAGACGTAGCAGCGGCCGCCGACACCACGGTGGTGGTGATCAACCCCGGTTGGGGCGATGCTGTACAAGCCAACAAAGCAGGCCTACTAGAGGTTGCCGACGTTTTTGTCATCAACAAAGCCGACCGGCCCGGCGCCCAAGACACCCGCCGTGACCTTGAACTCATGTTAGAGCTCAGCCACGTCAGCGGCCAAGAAGACCCCACCGGTTACCGTCCACCAATCATCATGGCCACCGCCACCACCGGCGACGGCATAGCCGAAACCTGGACTGCCATAACCCTCCATTTGCAACACCTAAAAAACACCGGCCAACTCGAAGCACGCCGCCAAGCACGCGTCCGTTACGAAGTTTTAAGCCGCATCGAACAAAAACTCCAGGCCGCGGCAAAAAACGCACTGGCCGCCGAAACCATCACCACCAACACCTCGCCCGCAAAACTCGCCCAGCAAATCGTCAACCAACTACTGGCTTAATCGCCGTCACGTAGGGTCTGACCCCACGTGACTGCGGCAGGACCAAATGCCGTGGGGCTCTTGAGGGAAATGTGAAAGCACCCGTTCTTCAAGAAAGGTGAAACCTAAACGTTGGGCCACTGCTTGCGAGCGGTGATTGCTGGGCAAAATGCAGCTGAACAGTTCCTTTTCGCCCAGCACCTCAAAACCATAATCCTTCGCCACCTGACCGGCTTCTGTAGCAAAACCTTGACCCCACACTTCAGGATGGAGAGCCCAACCGATTTCTACCCCCGGCCAATCCTCATACTCAGGGCGATGAGTGCCCGCTCGACCAATCAAGCGGCCAGTTGCTTTTTCTTCTAACGCCCAGTTGCCGGTGCCCCGCAACTCCCACTGACCCAAAAAAATGCCAGAGACGACCAAGCCGCCGCCCGGTTAAAAGAATCCGTCAAACGCAACCAATCCCATACCTCGGGGGTGTCCATTATGGCAAAAAAAGCGTCCGTGTCGGACTCCACAAACGGCCCCAAAAGCAAGCGTTCGGTTTCTATAGTAGGGCAAGACATGCTGCAGCCTGCCCGGTGTGGCATTAACTCCCCCCATGAGGTGAACTAGCCCATGGCCAAAATAGACACCGAAACGCCGGTAACCGGAACCATCTGGAAAATCCTTACTTCAACCGGCGACTCCGTTACCCAAGGACAAACCCTACTCATTGTCGAAGCCATGAAAATGGAAATCCCCATAGAAGCCCCAGCCAGCGGAACACTGACCGAGCTAAAGGTCAACGAAGGCGACATGGTTTCCGAAGACGACATCGTTGCGGTAATCGAAACCGCTTAATTACGACCTAAGGCCGACCCGCTACTGGCCTACGGCCGATAGGGATACCTCGCCGGACCAGCGGTACGCAATGGAGCGGCCAAGTTAGCGAACTCACAAAGCAACGGGCGGGTTTCACGCGGGTCAATAATCTCCTCGACCAAAAAACCCTCAGCGGTACGAAACGGCGAACGCACCGCATTAAGACGATCGGTGATCTCCAACAACAATGCTTCCGGGTCATCCGAAGCCTCCAAATCAGAACGGTAAGCGGCTTCCACCCCGCCCTCCACCGGCAACGAGCCCCAATCCCCCGAGGGCCAAGCATAACGATATTGGAATCGATGAGCCGGCGAATGTGCAGCCCCGGCCACCCCAAAGACCTTGCGCAACAAAATCGAACACCACGGCACCGAAGCCTCATAAATAGCAGCCATAGCCCGCGCCCCATGACGAATGGTGGCCGCTTGCTCCGATTCCGTGCCAATCAAAAAGCCCGGATTATCTACCAGATGCACCACCGGCAAATGAAAAGTCTCGGCTAAATCCACAAAGCGAACGACCTTTTGCGCCGCATCAGCAGTCCAACTGCCGCCATAGTGAAAAGAATCCCCAGCCAACACCGCCACCGGCCAACCATCCAAACGAGCAAAACCGGTCACCGCCGAGCGGCCAAAGTTTTTTCCCATCTCAAAAAAAGTGCCCTGATCAACCACCGAGTTAATAACCGTACGCACCTGATACACCTTGCGCCGGTCCCGAGGCACCACACTCAACAACGCCTCGTCGGTGCGGTCCGGGTCGTCGGCAACTTCGCCACGAGCCGGCAAATCATACACCGAAGAAGGCAGATAAGACAAAAACTGGCGAGCCCGCTCAAAAGCCTCTTCTTCGCTAGCCACCTCATCATCAATCGCTCCACTGCGGGTTTGCAGGCGGCTTCCCCCCAGGCTTTCTTTATCAACCTGTTCGCCCCCCAAACGGTTAACCACCGGCGGGCCAGCCACAAACATTTGCGACAACCCTTTCACCATGACCGAATAATGGCTGGTCACCATGCGGGCTGCCCCTAAACCAGCCACCGGACCTAAAGCCAGCGCCACCACCGGCACCGTAGAAAGGTTCGTTACGGCGTGTTCCCAACCCGGCACGTAAGGCACATAAGTGCGGGCTCCCCCGCCATAGCCACCAGTTGTTTCCCGTTTCTTCTTTGGATCGGAGTCCAAACTCTTGACCGACCCACCGCCGCCTGTGCCGTCTATGAGGCGAACGATAGGCAAACGAAGCTCGCCGGCCATTTGCTCAGCCGCTATCTGCTTAGCGGGGATTGACGCATCGGCTGCTCCGCCCCGCACCGTGAAATCGTCGCCCGCCACCACCACGGGGCGCTTATCAATTCGCCCTCGACCAAAAATAAAGTTCGCCGGTTGCAAATCAACCAGTTGGGCGTCGGCGTCATACGTAGGCCGTCCAGCAATTTTGCCGATCTCATGAAACGAACCCTCATCCAGTAACAAGTCGATGCGTTGACGCACATCTTTTTTGCCCCGGTCATGCTGGCGGGCAACTTTTTCTTGGCCGCCCATTTGCTCAGCCAAAGCCTCGCGAGCCCGCAGTTCTTCAAGCTCTGGCGCCCATTCCCCTGGTTGGTCACTCATCTGGTTCGCTCCTCGTTGCTTCTAGTGTCGCACCGACCAAGGCCGACCCAAGCATTGAGCAAGAACTAGCGCAAAGCAATCTGGCCGAGGCCTTCAACAACCGTTCCGATAACCGCCGCCTGATGACCCGATTCTTCCAAATCACTCATGGTCTCGGAAACCGCAGCATCTTCAACCCCAAAGAGCAGCCCGCCAGAAGTCTGCGCATCGGCCAGCAAAAGCACCTCAAGGTCAGAAAAACCGCCCCGGTCCAGGCGTTCTTCTACCCAAGCCAAATTACGGCGGCTCCCCCCGGGCATGGTGCCCGCTTCGGCCAGCGCTCGAGTACCGCCCAACATGGGCACAGCGGCCACTTCGATTTCGGCCGAAACCTGCGACTCCTGGACCGCCCGTCCTAAATGACCCAACAAACCAAACCCCGTAATATCAGTGGCCCCGGTGGCACCGGCCGCCAAAGCCACCGTGGCAGCATCCGCATTCAAACGCACCATGGAAGCCATGGCAGCATCCACCACCTCAGGGGGCGCCGTACCGGCTTTGATGGCCGTTGTGATAACTCCGATACCCAACGGTTTGCTCAAAATCAATTTTTGCCCAACTTTAAAACCAGCATTGGTTAACAGGTGATCCGGGTGTGCCTCCCCCACCACGGCTAAACCAAACTTCGGTTCCGGGTCATCAACGGTGTGTCCGCCAGCAATAACAAAGCCGGCCTGTTGCGCAATGTCTTGAGCACCCAACAAAACTTCAGCCAACAAATCGTTAGAAAGTTCTTCGGTGTTCCAGCACACCAGGTTCAAAGCTAACAATGGACGGCCACCCATGGCGTAAACATCAGACACCGCATTAGCGGCCGCTACTTGGCCCCAAAGGCGCGCTTCATCGACCACCGGGGTAATGAAATCTGCAGTAACCACCAGGGAGCGTTCGTCATCAAGACGCCACACCGCAGCATCATCACCAGTGGCCGCACCCACTAAAAGGTTCGGGTTGTCTATCGGGGTTAATTGACGCACCACGTGCGCCAGCTCACCAGGAGCAAGCTTGCAGCCTCAACCAGCGCCGTGACTGTATTGGGTTAGTCGTCTTGTCATTGCTCACCTCCTGTCCCTTAAGACCCTAAACTACTTTGCCCGCCCGATAATGACCCTCGCTCCAACGGGGTTTTGGTTAAAGGCTTGCTACCGCAGACAAAAGCCGGTCAACATCTTGATCGGTGATGTAAGCGGTAACCCCGGCACGCACCGCACCCTCTTCGTGGTGCAAGCCCAAGGGTTCCATCGCACCCACCGCATAGTTGTGTCCGTCCCATACCGCCACCTGGGCCCTCGCTAAATGCTCAGCGACCGAAAGTGGTGCTTGGCCTTCCACCATCAACATCAAAGTAGGCGCCCGCTCCGCGAGATCATCAGGGCCGGTGGAACCCAAAACCCGCACCCCCGGCAGGTCGTATAAACCACCCACCAATCGAGCGAAAACCTGGTTTTCATGCGCAGCAATATTGTCCATGCCGGTAGTCAACAAAAACTGGGCTGCTGCATTAATGCCGGCCAGCGTTTCGTACGAAGGGGTGCCGTGCTGCCAACGCCCGCCACCAGTCTCAGGAGCCGGGCGCACCTTGTAAGCCGGCAACACATCACGTAATTCTGGGCTTAGCCATAACACCCCAGCATGCGGGCCATACCACTTATAAGGCGAAGTGGCGTAAGCATCACAACCAATGGCCCCTACATCGGTCACCCGGTGCGGGGTCCTATGCACACCATCTACGGCCACCAAGGCCCCTGCGGCATGAGCCAAATCCGTAATGGCCGCAATGTCGGGCATGGTGCCAATGGCGTTAGACCCGCCGGTCACCGCCACCCAACGAGTGCGGTCGGTCAACAAATCACCCACTGCTTGAGGCGCCAACCGCCCAGTGGCACCATCAAATTCAGCCATACGCACCACCGCCCCGGCATCCGCAGCGGCCAGCAACCACGGCGCCACGTTGGCATCGTGGTCCAAAGTAGTGCAAATAATCTCATCGCCCGGGCGCAACGTGGCCCCAATAGCCCGTGTAAGCGACATTAAGTTTGAGGTAGTGCTGGGCCCAAAAATCATGCCCTCCGCATCAGCCCCTAAAAGTTGGGCCATGGTAGCGCTCACCTCATCAACCAAATCGTCACAAGCTTGTGCCGCCGGAAACGACCCATGGGTGTTGGCGTTGTTGCCGCTCCGTTGCCAATCGGCCATGGCTTCGATAGATGAATCAACCATTTGGGTGCCGGCCGGGCCATCAAAGCGAGCCCAACCGTTAGACAAACCAGGGAACCGAGTTTTAGGTACGTTAAGTGTGTTCATGTTGAGTAACGCTAGTACCCGCCTAGCGTTAACCATGTTCCCCACGAGGAGATAAAAATGAATGAGCAGCTCCTCGATAACCCCGAGGCCATCGAAACCTGGATCTCCGATGCTGTTTTCGACGGCTACGTCCGTTACATAACCGAGTTTCAAGAAATCACCCACCGAGCAGGCAAGCACTTTCAACAACAGGAATGGGCCCAGCAAGACCAAGACGCCGTCCAAAGGCTCGCCTTGCACACCGCTCAAGTTCAAACAACAGTGGGCCTTATAACCAAAACATTGCGGCCTTTGCCCGACCAGCGCGGAACATGGCGGGCCGTCCGTTTGCGTTATCGTCGCCGCATCGCCCAACGCTCCGACTTGGACCTTTCAGAAACCTTTTTCAACTCAGTGACTCGCCGAGTGTTTACTACCATCGGTATTGACAACGACGTAGAGCTTCGGTGGTTTGGGGCCTCCACCCTGCCGCGCAGCAAAGGCGATGCCAGCCCCATCACCACTTGGACGCGCACCCGTGACTCGGCGGCCATGATGCGGTCAATCCTGAACTCCTACGGCTTTGACGCCCCCTGGGCAGATCTCGATGCCGATGCACGAAGGGTCGCCGCCCGCTTGGATGCCTTTTTGCTCGACGCTTGGGACAACCTTGACCTCGACGGCATCGACATGTTGCAACCAGTTTTCTACCGCAACAAAGGCGCCTACCTGGTGGGCCGCTTGCGCTACATGAATCGAGTCACCCCCATCGTTATTCCCATTGTTCAAAGCGACCAAGGCCTTCTGGTCGACACCGTTTTGCTGACCGAATCGCAAGCCAGTCGTCTCTTCAGCTTCACCCGGTCTTACTTTTTTGTGGAATGGCCCAAACCATCTGAATTGGTCGGTTTTGTCAAAACCATGTTGCCTTTGAAATCTATTTCAGAGATTTACACCGCTTTAGGTTTTAACCAACACGGCAAAACCAGTTTGTACCGAGCGCTTTACCGAAATTTACAAAACTCCAACGACAAGTTTGTCCGAGCTCGTGGCACACCCGGCATGGTCATGACAGTGTTTACATTGGTTTCTTTCAACGTGGTTTTTAAAGTCATCAAAGACCATTTTGATCCACCAAAAAACACTACGCGTCAGGCCATTCGAGACTGCTACCAACTGGTCTACCACCACGACCGGGTAGGCCGAATGGTCGATGCCCAAGAGTTCGAGAACCTTTCTTTTGACGCCGATCGCTTTGACCCCGAACTTTTAGAAGAACTACTAAGCGAAGCCAGCCAAACGGTTCGACTTGAGGGCGACCAGGTAGTGGTTTCGCATCTCTACACCGAGCGTCAGGTTTACCCGCTAAACCTTTACCTTCAAGAAATGTCTACCGACCGAGCCGAAGCAGCGGCCTTGGACTGGGGTGCGGCTATCAAAGACTTGGCGGCGGCCAATATTTGGCCCGGCGACCTTTTTACAAAAAACTTTGGCGTAACCCGCCACGGCAACGTGGTGTTCTACGACTACGACGAAATCGAGTTGCTAGAAGATTGCCGCTTTCGTACTTTGCCGCAAAGCCAAAGTTACGAAGATGAAATGCGTTCTCAACCCTGGTTCGCTATAGAACCGGGTGACGTTTTTCCCGAACAGTTCCCCACCTTCATGTCTTTTCCCTCTCGGGTGGCTCCCGAAATTTGGGAACGATTCCAAACCGTTCACGGTGAACTTTTTACCCCCGAATTTTGGTCGGGGCTTCAAGAGCGACTAGCGCAAAAAGATCTTCCAGAGTTTTATCCTTACCCCGAGCGATTACGTTTTCGACGCTCAGGCCAACCCACTTAACGGCTAGGATCCTGAACATGAACCGATCTGTAGCGATTGCCCCCTCAATTTTGCCTGCCGACTTTTCTCGCTTGGGCGAAGAATGTTTGAAACTTCAAGAAGCAGGTGCTGACCGCATCCATTGGGACGTCATGGACGGGGTTTTTGTCCCCAACTTGTCTCTTGGCCCCGATGTCATTGCTGCTATCCGACCTCACCTCACCATTGACTTTGAAGCTCACCTCATGGTGGTAAACCCCGATCAACTCATTCACCGCTACGTCGAAGCGGGTTGTTCAACCATCACGGTCCACGCCGAAGCCTGCACCCACTTGCACCGCACACTGTCACTTATCGCCGATCTGGGAGCCACCCCGGCAGTCGCTTTAAACCCTCACACCCCCGCTGAGGTCATCACCAATGTGCGTGACCTGTTGGGTTTAGTGCTCGTCATGACGGTAAACCCCGGGTTCGGCGGGCAAGCCTACATTGCCCCCATGGAAGCAAAAATGACCCAAGTAGCAGAAATGCTTGAAGGCTACGACTGCGACCTCCAAGTTGATGGCGGCATAAGCCCCACCACCATCGCTGCAGCAGCGGCCGCCGGAGCCAACGTGTTTGTTTCGGGCAGCGCACTGTTTAACCACCCCGACGGGCTGACCGGGGGCACCAAGGATTTACGCCAACGGGCCGAAGATGCGCAAAGTTAAGACCACTTTTTACCCCCAACCTTGGCCCAACGCACGGTAACCTGCCTGCCATGACCGATTCTTTTTCTTCACCAACCGCCAACGCCGATCTTTCTGAAGGTGGACGCTTCGACGTATTTAGTCGTTTGCTAAAAGACCGCATTGTGGTTTTGGGCACCGACGTCAACGACGAGGTGGCCAACAACATCAGCGCTCAAATGCTTTTCCTTGAGGCACAAGACGCCGAAAAAACAATTTGGCTCTACATCAACTCCCCTGGTGGGTCGGTAACCGCCGGTATGGCAATTTACGACACCATGCAGTTTGTAGGCCCCGAGGTCGGCACTATCTGCATGGGCTTAGGCGCTTCCATGGGGCAATTCCTTCTCTGCGCCGGCGCACCGGGCAAACGCTATGCCCTCCCCCACGCTCGCATCATGATGCATCAGCCTTTGGGCGGGGTACGAGGTCAAGCCTCCGATATTGCTATCCAAGCCGAGCAAATGGCTTACACCAAAAAAATGTTGCAAGAACGCATCGCTGAACACACCGGTCAAACCTATGAAACCATCGAAGCGGACAGTGAACGCGATCGTTGGTTTACCGCTGAAGAAGCCCGCGACTACGGCATCATTGATCAGGTCATTGCCCGTCGCGGGGAGATGCAATAAATCGACTATGCCTTGGGCTTCATCATGCCGAGGCTTTAAGTCTGCGGACGTGGCGAAATTGGCATACGCACTGGCTTTAGGTGCCAGCGCCGCAAGGCATGGGGGTTCGAGTCCCCCCGTCCGCACGTGAACCAACAAGAAAACACCGGGCCGGGTTCTTTGAAACCGCTGCACGACCTAGTAGCGGCCGCCCCAACGGGCATGGCGCTGCTTGATAACGCACAGGACTGTGTAGCGGTAAACGATCACTGGTCGTTGCTTACTGGTCAAGATCCTGAAGAGACTTTGGGCTCAGGCTGGGTTGACCACATTGATCCCGAGGGCCGTGACGAATTTTTAGCGCAGTTGGCGCAACAAACGGCTGCGCAACAAAGTTTTCGGGGGCGCCTGCGTTTACGAAACCGTAACGGCGACCCCTGCTGGATAGATCTTTCGGTAACCCCCGTTGAAGGCGGGGCCTTGCTTACTTTTATCGATGTCACGAGCCAACTCGACGAAGCTCATCGGGCGCAGGAACTCACCAGGGTGTTGGAGGCCAGCCCCGATTTGGTGGCTATCTTGGATCCGCTCGGTCGTACCGTTCGGTGGGCCAACAAAGCGCTCGAAGACCTCGCCCCGGACATTGTTGGTTCTCGGCTTTTAGACCTTCTGGATGGCTGGTCGCAAGCTCAGTTTGCGGCAACGGCGTTGCCGGCGGTACGTTCGCACGACACTTGGCGAGGCGAGTTTCATCTGACCGCTAAACGGGTTGGGAGCAATGCTTTGGTTCCCGTTTCGGCTTTGCTGGTGGCGCATCGAACAGTCACTAACCAAATTGATGCCATCTCTTTGGTGGCGCGAGACCTCAGTGCGTTGCATGCGGCACAACAAAGGGTCGAAGCGTCAGAGGTTCGTTTGGCTGCCCTGGTTGAACACGCTTCAGATTTAGTTGCGGTAGTCGGCAGCGATGGGAACATCATTTACGCCAGCCCCGCCGTGGGGCGCGTCTTAGGGCGTGATGTTTTGGGTCTCGAAGGTTTACCGGTAGTTGACTTGGTGCACCCCGATGATCAGCTCGATTTAATCGCCCAAGCACCGGAGGTCATCGCTACCCCCGGCATGTCTCCGGCCTTTGACGCACGCATTTCTCACCAAGATGGGAGTTGGCTACACATGGAGATCGTGGCCACCAATTTGTTAGAGAACCCGGCGGTGGCTGGCGTGGTAGTAAACGCTCGAGACATCACCGAACGAGTTGAGGTAACCGCCCAACTCGAAGAGCGGGCCTTCCATGATGAACTGACGGGTTTACCCAATCGGGCTTTGTTGCTGGAACGTTTACGCGATGCCCTGCACCGGGCTTCACGCCATGACCGCATGGTAGGGATTCTTTTTCTTGACCTTGACCATTTCAAAGTGATAAACGATTCGTTGGGCCACGGTTCGGGCGACGAGTTGCTGCGGGAGGTAGCCCGGCGCTTAGCTTTGACGGTGCGTCCCGGCGACACGGTGGCCCGCTTGGGGGGCGATGAGTTTGTGGTGATTATTTCTGACATGGCTCGCACTACCGATGCTTTGGTAGCCGCCGAACGGGTACGACGCTCCCTCGGGATACCGATGACCTTGGGCAGCGAATCTGCTGTAGTTAGCACCAGCATTGGTATTGCTTTGGCCCACGGCCAGGAATCCCCCGACGATTTGTTGCGAGACGCCGACATTGCCTTGTACCGGGCTAAAGACAAAGGCCGCGACCGGGCCGAAGTCTTTGATGATCATCTCCGTGATCAAGCGGTGCGTCGCCGTAGCGTCGAACAAGAACTTCGCCAAGCTTTAGCCGATGGCCGCGTGGAAGCTTATTTTCAGCCGGTGATCCGTATAGCCGACATGACGGTGGTGGGAGCCGAGGCTTTGGCACGTATTCGTGCCGAAAACGGCGACCTGTTGCTCCCCGATCAGTTCATCGACATTGCCGAAGACACCGGACTAATTGCTGACTTAGGTTCCCAAGTACTAAACCAAGCGTTGCAATCTTTAGCGTCTTGGAACAAAAAAGTAGCCGAGCCATTGAGCGTGGCCGTAAACGTGTCGGCGCGCCAATTGGCTGACCCGGATTTTCCCAAAATGGTCGGCACTACGCTCTTATCTAATCATCTTGACCCGGCGTTGGTGGCTTTGGAGTTCACCGAGAGCGCTTTGATTGCCGCTAACCCGGTAACGGAAGCCATTTTGGAAGAACTCCAAGCCTTAGGGGTGCGCACCGGTCTTGACGATTTTGGTACCGGGTTTTCTTCTTTGGCTTACCTTAAGCGTTTCCCCATTGATTTTTTGAAGATCGATCGCTCGTTTATGACTGGCCTCGGCACCGACGATGACGATTCGGCCATCATTACCGGCACCATTGCCTTGGCCCATAGTTTGGGTTTACAAGTAGTGGCCGAAGGGGTGGAGACCGAAACCCAGTTGCATCATTTGCGGCAACTGCAATGCGATCATGCCCAAGGGTTTCACTTTTCTGAGCCGGTTACCGATGCAGAGTTTGAACGTTTTTTAGGGAAGTCGTTTAATCCCTCTGAGGTTTCGCCTAACTAGATTTTAGTGCATCGAGTTGTCGGGCGAATGACCGTAAGGATCGCCCTCGATGAGAAAGCGCATGTTTTTCGTCTCCCATTTCGGCGAACGAACGTCCATCGCCTTCGACGGGTACAAACAACGGGTCGTAACCAAACCCTTGCTGTCCTTGTTCTTGTTGGGCGATACGGCCTTCGACTGTGCCGGTGGCCGTTATTTCGGTGCCGTCGGGGAAGCACAAAAGAACCACCGTTTGAAAGCGGGCGGTGCGGCGCTCGGGTGCTACTCCCGTAAGTTCTTTTAATAGTTTGTCTACGTTGTCTTGGTAGGTCGCTTGTTCTCCGGCGTAACGAGCCGACCACACACCGGGGGCTCCACCTAAGGCGTCAACGAACAAACCGGTGTCGTCGGCCAGCGCCGGCAAGCCGGTGGCGTGGGTAATGGCCTGGGCTTTTAGCCGTGCGTTGCCTTCTAGGGTGTCTTGGTCTTCTTCTACCTCGGGCACATTTTTAGGCCGAGGCAGAAGGTCCACTATCCCCTCAAGAACTAGAGCCATTTCGGCCACTTTGTCGGGGTTGGCGCTGGCTACCACCAACTGCAAAAGACTCACCGAGTTTTAGCTTCGAGGTGCTGGTGGTTGCGCCAATACCGCTCGCTGGGCTTCCACGATGGTGGTGATGCCCGAAGCAGCCATGTCTACTAACCCGTCGAGTTGTTCCCGGTTGAAGGTTGCTCCTTCGGCGGTTCCTTGGACTTCTACAAAGTGGCCTGAACCGTTCATGACTACGTTGAAGTCCACTTCGGCGGCGGCGTCTTCGATGTAAGGAAGGTCGAGTCGTACTTCGCCTTCGATGATGCCCACCGAGATGGCTGCCAGTTCTTCGTTAAGTGGGTTGGCTGCTATTTCTCCGGATGCCACCAAACGGGTGAAGGCATCGTGCAGGGCAACGTAGCCGCCACAGATTGATGCGGTACGGGTGCCACCGTCGGCTTGAAGAACATCACAATCGACGGTTACTTCTCGTTCGCCCAAGGCATCAAGGTCAACTACGGCCCGTAAAGAACGGCCGATTAAGCGCTGAATTTCTTGGCTCCGGCCCGAGGTTTTACGACGTACCCGTTCGGGGCTTGAGCCGGGCAGCATGGCGTATTCGGCGGTTACCCAGCCTTGGCCGGTGTTGCGTAGCCAGGGCGGCACTCGGTCGTTTACCGAAGCGGTACATAAAACCCGGGTGCGGCCGAAAGAAACCAAGCAGGACCCTAAAGCCATTTCGGTGAAGTCTCGTTCGAAGGTCAAGGGACGTAGTTCGTTGTTTTGTCGGCCGTCGGGTCGCACTGGTTCTCCTCGCCGGGCAGGCCCGGGCTGGTTATTAGAAGTAGATGGTGTTGTCGGCTTGAGCGGCGGCCTGATCAAGGTCGTCGGTCCAAGTACCGGTGGAAAGATACTTCCATCCGCCGTCACTTACCACGATGACTACGGTGGCACTTTCTCCGTTGGGCAGGTCTTCTGCTACTTTGATGGCACCCGCTACGGCGGCCCCGGCAGAAATGCCAGCAAAAATGCCGCATTCGCTGGCCAGTCGGCGCGTGCCCATGATTGACTCTCGGGGACGCACTATTCGTTTGCCGTCCAAAATGTCGTCGCCTCCCCATTTTTCGTAAATCGGCGGAATGTACCCGTCGTCAAGACTGCGCAGGCCTTGCACCAACTCCCCTGCTGGGGGTTCTACCGCCAAAACTTTTACCTCGGGTCGCTGCTCCTTGAGGTAGCTCCCCACCCCCATGAGGGTGCCGCTGGTACCGAGGCCGGCCACGAAGTGGGTGAGGTCGGGCACGTCGGCCAATATTTCTGGGCCGGTGGTGGCGTAATGGGTTTGCGGGTTGGCGTGGTTGGCGTATTGGTAAAGAAACACCCACGATGGGTTTTGTTCGGCGAGGTGTTGCGCCATTCGCACCGCACCATTGGACCCTTCTTCGCCCGGCGAGTCAATAATTTCGGCACCAAAGACTTTGAGCATTTGTCGTCGCTCTACAGAAACATTTTCGGGAAGCACCACCTTGAGGTGGTACCCACGGAGGCGAGAAATCATAGCCAAAGCAATGCCGGTGTTACCCGAAGAAGGCTCAATAATGGTGCAGCCTGGGGTGAGGGTTCCGTCTTTTTCCGCTTCGTCCACCATGGCCTTTGCTATGCGGTCTTTAACTGACCCGGCAGGGTTTTGGCTTTCTAGTTTGGCAAAAATACGTACAAGCGGGTTCGGGCTAAGACATGAAACGTCCACCATGGGGGTGTTGCCTATGAGTTCCAGTACTGAGGAATAAACCGCCATTGCGGGTTGCTGCCTTTCGAACGAGGAATTCCTCGCTTGAGGTTAAATACGACTAGTTAAGTCGGGATTCTAACCGTGGTCCACCACAACCGACACCTCAGTGATCAGGCCGTCCAAAATGCGGTAAGCCCGCAACACCGCTTCAGGGTGCTTAAGCGACACAATGACGAATATCCACGCCCCAAAAGGATCGAACCGACCGGCATCCGCCACATCAGTGGGCGACGGATAGGCCGTGGTGTGGGTATGGCTATGCATGACCCCTACCAGCGTGCGCTGATCAGCATCCACTTGGGCTTCTACCTCAAGCATTTCGTTGCCATCCAGCACATAAATCTCACGCGAAGCAGCCGCGTTAGTCATCGGAAAAAACTGATCCACCATCAAACCATCACCGGGGCCGGCAAAAAGGCCGCAGGCTTCATGAGGCAACCCAGCCAATGCGTGGGCGATCATGGATTGATGGGCATCTGCAGTAAGCACCAAAAGGTCATCGTTCATACCCCAGAGGCTAATCCTCTGACCTCCGGGGCAGTACCCTTAAAGCATGGCGCAAGAAAATGATCGGATTATCGCTTCGAACCGTTTAGCGCGCCGCAACTACGAACTCTTTGACACTTGGGAAGCAGGGCTAGTTCTGCAAGGCAGCGAAGTTAAATCTTTACGTGAAGCCAAAGTCCAAATCTCAGAAGCTTTTGGCCGAGCCGAAGGAGGCCAACTCTGGCTGGTGGGTTTACACATTTCCCCTTACCGCAATAGCGGCAACGAAGCTTTTGGCCACGACCCCGACCGCCAAAAAAAGCTTTTGTTGCATCGCCGGGAGATTTCTCGCATAACCGACCGCCTGGACCGTGACGGTCTGACCTTGGTGCCCCTGTCGCTTTATTTTAAAAACGGCCGAGCCAAGATTGAGGTGGCTTTAGCCCGAGGCCGAGCCACCTACGACAAGCGTCATGCCTTAGCTAAACGCGATGCCGAGCGGGAAGCCCAGCGAGCCATGGGTCGCCAAAGACGCGGCCTTTAACTACTGCGGGCCATGGCCAGCAGAATCAAAAAGACCACGACCGAAGTAGCGAATTTCTGGGTCTGCGCCCCGGTGAGGCCGGTGGCCGCCGCTACTGCCTCTAAAGCCCCCTGGGTGCCGTCCAAAGAAAAGAAGTGGCTTTGCACCACGTTGTTTCCGCTTATATCCGGTGGGGAGCCTGTCGACCAATCTGGTTGATCAGAACCCGCCAAGGCCATCAAAAAAGCCAGCACTCCCACGGAAAGTGTTTGCAACTGGGACGGGGACTGACCCAGGTAGTCGGCGGCTTGAACGACCCCCAGTAGTTCGTCATCGAAGTAGCCGGTCAAGACAAGGTATTCGTCTTGTGGCGTGGAGGGGAAACCCGAACTGGCATCAAAAGTCGGCGGGAGAGTCGTGGTGGTCGTCGTCACCGGCGGCCCACCAGCGATGGTAAACACGCTGTCCGAAGTGTCCGAAGCCAAATCGTTCCCTACCGAAACCATCAAATTTGAGGCATTCACCGCCTCGGGCACGGTCCACTCAACCGTCCCCACGTTTACGTCAAGACCGGAAGCAACCAACGTATTCGTGCCAAAAAAGTCTAACTCTGTACAAAAAAGAGAACCAGTATCCAAGTCGGCCGAATCAGTAACGGACAAAACCCAATCCCCTACAGTGTCCAAACCAGCAAAAGCCGAAAGCGCTTCGGCCGGCTGGAACTTGCCGACAAATGGAGCCGACCCCGACCCTACGGCAACTTCTCCACCATCAGAAAACACGGTAAGCGACCCCGAACAACTCTGTGCCCCGCTGCCGAAGTTGTCTCCCCAACCACCAACGTAGTTCGCCAAAACCACCGTAGTTCCGTTGGGATGAGCAAGCGTTATATACAAATCCCCGTCGTAGGTGTGGTCAAGGCGTAACCCCACTTCCAAAGTGGCGATGCTGGCTGAATAAGGCACGTTGATCGTCATGGTGGTCGTTTGCTGGTCAATGATGGGCAAACCGGCGGCCGCCGCATACTCCATAGAACCAGAAATTTGGCTAATCACCGAGACATCCACGTTGCCCACCGGGCCCACTGAAGTCCAATTGATGGCTACCGCTTCACCAACAGCAAAGTCTTCACCCCCGTTGGGGCTACTCACGGTGACCGTACGCACAATGGCGATCACCGTCAAAGTAGTGATAACCAGGGTAGTGAACCCACCGGTGGTCACCTCGGCACGAATACGCATGCTGCCCGGGGTATCGGCCGAATAAACCAACGTATCTCCCGTGCCTAAAGCAGTACCGTCCAGACTCCAATTGACTTGGGTTGACACATCAACGCTGCTTTGGTCGGCGGCTACTGCGGTAAAAGTAACCGTCGCACCTTCAGTGACCGAAGTTTCCGTGGCCGTCACGCTCAACGAAGGCCCCGCTCCCGAAGCCGCGGTGACCGCCGCGGCCGCATTAATTACTCCGCCCGAAACCGCCACCGTGGTTAACCGTGGATCAACGGTGGCCGTATCAATGAGAAATTGTTTAATGCTGGCATAGGTGATGCTGGAGTCCACCGCGCGCATGAGCGCCGCCACCCCGGCCACATGAGGGGCAGCCATAGAAGTGCCGCTAAAGGTGGCGTACCCGCCGCCCACCACCGAAGACAAAATACCCGAGCCAGGCGCCACCACATCTACCGAAGTGGCTCCATAGTTGCTAAAGCTAGAGAGCGCACCATCGCTTTGGTTAGAAGCCACGGTCAACACATTGGCCTGGCTATAAGAAGCAGGATAAGTGGGGTTGGCATCATTGTCGTTAGCTTCGTTGCCGGCGGCTGCCACAAAAAGGTGGTTGGCTACTTCTGCGGTATCCAACATGGTTGACATGGCTGCTTCAGCACCACCACCGCCCCACGAATTATTAGAAATTTGCGCCCCATTGTTCACTGCATAAGTTAAAGCCAACACTGCATCTGACACGAACCCCGAACCTTTATCGTCAAGAAACTTCAAGGCCATTATTTTTGTGTCGGGGGCCACCCCCACCACACCGACCGTGTCGGCCACCGCAGCGATGGTGCCCGCCACATGCGTGCCGTGGTTGTTGTCATCGTTGGGGTCACCATCGTCGTTGACAAAGTCGTAGCCATGGATGTCGTCGACGTAGCCGTTGCCATCATCGTCGAGGCCGTTACCGGCTATTTCACCCAAGTTCACCCACAGGTTGGCCAATAAGTCTGGGTGGTCAAGATCAACCCCAGTGTCGATAATGGCCACCACCACCGACGGGTCGCCGAGCGTTTGCGCCCAAGCGCCCGGGGCATCGATGCCGTAAGTACCGTTGAGGCCCCAGAGTTGGTCTAAGTCGGGGTCGCTCGGCAACACGGTGGCTTGCATTACTTCATCGAAACCTACCCATTCGACTCCCGCTGTCTCCTGCAAAACAGCTAGCGAATCATCAAGGTTCCGTAAAGTTTCCACCAAATAAGTTGCGGTGCCATCCAGCGGTTCGCCCACTAAAAAACCGTCCACCAATAGTAGCGCTTGTTCTCTGTCGAAGGCGCTAGCCGAGTCGGCAAAACGCACCAAAAGCCCAAAGGGGTTACGAGAAATAGTCGGATCAGAAAAAAGTTCAGCCTTAGCCATGGTGGTGGCGGCTTGCCCATCTACCCACCCTTTCGCCTCAATTTCAGCGCCGGCCGTTGACCAGGCGATCTCTTCTGGCGGCAAAGGCATAGAAGGCTCCGTGGCCGCTACCGGTACCACATTTACTACGGCAGCAACAAGAAAAACAAGAAAAGCCCGCTGGCTCTTTGCTCCTTTCCCCATGTTTGTTCCTTTGCCGTAGCACTGCTATCAGAGGTCTAAAGCATCAGGGTAGCGGGTCGAGTTGTCAACCTAAAGGTGTAGTCAGCCTTCTTGGAGTTGTGACAACATTATGAGAAAGATCAGCACCGAGGTAGCGAATTTTTGGGTTTGCGCTCCGTTCAGATTGGTAGCGGCCGCCACGTTTTCTAAAGAGTTTTGCGTTCCGTCAGCGTCGAAGTAATGGCTTTGCACGACATGGCCGCCATTAACATCAGGCGGACTGCCAATGGACCATATGGGCTGGTCGGGGCCAGAAAGCGCCATAAGGAAGGCAATCACTCCTACCGACATGGTTTGTAATTGTTCTGGGGTCTGCTCAAGGTAAGCGGCCGCATCGAGCAACCCTGACCATTCATCTTCGTAATAACCGCTGTTGGCCACATATTCATTGACCGGACTGGTTGGGAAATTGTCACTGGCATCAAAAATAGGGGCCAGCGTGGTGGTCGTAGGCGGGGACGTGGTGGTCGTAGGCGGGGTTGTCGTGGTGGTTGTGGTTGTGGTCGTGGGCGGTGGGGGGTCAGCAAGGGCGAAGGATGCATCCGAAAGGTCGGTGCCACCTCCGCTGGCTACCTCAAGGAGGTAATTTCCGTTCGCCACCGAACCATCAATAGCCCAGGGGTAAAGAGAGTTCACTCCAATGGCCAAGCTTTGCCCTTGAGTAGCGGCCGAAAGGGTCACGCAGTGGAGCGCCCCTTCGTCCCAGAGGAAACTGTCGGTAATTTCTAATTGCCAAGTACCGCGCATAGAGAGCCCGTCAAAAGCCGACAAAAGATTTTCTGGTTGATGCCGGCCCTCGAAAGGGGCTGAGCCGGCGACAATCAGCGCAGCGGCATCGTCATCAAAAATAGTGAAGTTGCCCGAACAATCAGTAGCCCCGCTACCAAAGTTGTTTCCTGAACCGCCTTCGCCATTGACCAAAGTGATGCCCATCCCGCCGGGGTGGCGTAAGACGATTTGAAGATCATTGGTGTAGGTATGGTCAAGGCGTATCCCGACCTCAAGATCAGAAATTATCCCATCGGTGGGAACTTCTATGGCCACCGAGAGAGTGGAGTAATCATTAATTTCGCCGCTGTTGCTTCCCGCAAACTCTTCTTGGGCTTCGGTTACCGGATGCAATGTTAAATCGGCTGCGGTCGATGCACCAGTGCTGGTCCAGACCACTTGGACGGTATCGCCTGGTTGATAAGATTCGCCGCCGTTAGGGGCAACCACGTTCACCACAGCCACCGGAGGCTCCGTCGTCGTGGTCGTAGTTGACGTCGTAGTAGTAGCCGGAGGCTCCGTCGTCGTGGTCGTAGTTGACGTCGTAGTAGTAGCCGGAGGCTCCGTCGTCGTGGTCGTAGTTGACGTCGTAGTAGTAGCCGGAGGCTCCGTCGTCGTAGTAGTAGCCGGAGGCTCCGTCGTCGTGGTCGTAGTCGGCGGCACGCTGGTCACGCTAAAGAAATCATCTGAGGAGTCTGCTGCCAAACTGTTGCCGACTGTGGCCAACAATTCCATGCCTCCCAAAGACTCTGGGACTGTCCAAGCAGTTGTTCCGTCGGCAACATCGACCCCGGTAGCTACCACCGTGCTGGTGCCCCCAAAATCAAGTTCGGCGCAAAAGAACGTACCGGTGTCTAGCCCCGCTGAATCGGTAATGGCCAGCGTCCATTGCCCCCCAGCATCTAAGCCGGCAAAAGTTGAGAGCGCCTGATAAGGCACATATGAACCCTCAAAAGGCGCCGAACCAGACGAAATGCTGGTGGATGCGCTATCGGAAAACACGGTGAGCGAGCCCGAACAATCCTGCGAGCCCGTACCGTAATTATTGCCCCAACCACCGGCATAGTTGGCCAAAACAACTGAAGGCCCCGTGGGGTGGGTTAAAACAATTTTCAAGTCACCGTCGTAGGTGTGGTCAAGCCGTAGGCCCACGATCATGCTGGCAATGTCCACCGAACCTGGCACGCTGATCGACACCGAAGTGGTTTGGTGGTCAACAATGGGCAACCCGGTGCTTCCGGCGTATTCAACCTGACCCGAGCTTTGATCAGAAACAGAGATATCTACGTTTCCTACCGGCCCTACCGAAGTCCAATTAATGGGCACCACATCACCCACGGCGTAGGTCTCTCCCCCGTTGGGGTTGACCACGGTGACTGAGCGCTCAATTTCTGCCACATAAAGTGTGCTGGTGTGCGAAGTAGACATCCCATTGGCTGCTGCTTCGGCTCGGATACGCATGGTGCCTACCGTGTCGGCGACATAAGACAACACCGCTCCTGTTCCCAATGAAGCACCATCAATGCTCCAAGTGGTTTGACTCGAAATATCTGTGCCGTTTTGGTCAACAGCAGTGGCCGTGTAGGTCACTACATCGCCTTCAGTGACCGAGGTAGCCGAAGCCACGATGCTTAAACCAGGGCCGCCACCGGCTGCTGCCGTCACTGCGTCAGCGGCATTGACTACCCCGCCCGAAACGGCGTAGCCATCGAGGCGGGAATCCGCCGTAGAGGTATCAATCAATATTTGTTTGATGTCGGCAAAAGAAATGTTTGGGTTCACCGCTCGCATCAAAGCCGCCACGCCAGCCACATGGGGGGTAGCCATTGAGGTACCGCTAAAGGTGGCGTAGCCGCCTCCCACTACCGAAGACAAAATGCCCGAGCCAGGCGCCACCACATCTACCGAGGTAGCGCCATAACTGGTAAAACTTGATGGCGCTCCATCGCTTTGGTTGGCGGCGACCGCTAACACATTGTTTTGGCTATACGAAGCCGGATACGAAGGGCTACTGTCGTTGTTGTTCGACGAGTTGCCGGCGGCCGCCACAAACAAATGGTTGGCCGTTGCGGCGATGTCCAACATGGAAGACATGGAAGAGCTTGATCCGCCCCCGCCCCAAGAGTTGTTAGAAATTTGTGCTCCATTGTTAACGGCGTAGGTCAAAGCGGTGACCGCATTTGAGGTGTAGCCCGAGCCGTTGGCATCTAAGAACTTCAAGGCCATAACTTGAGTATTTGGCGCTACACCCACCACACCTACATTGTCGGAAACCGCAGCAATGGTGCCGGCCACATGCGTGCCGTGATTGTTGTCATCGTTGGGGTCGCCATCGTTGTTAACAAAGTCCCAGCCGTGAAGATCATCGATATAACCGTTGCCATCGTCGTCAAGGCCGTTGCCGGCGATTTCACCCGAGTTGGTCCAAATGTTGGCGGCCAGGTCGGGGTGATCTAAGTCAACCCCGGTGTCGATAATGGCCACCACTACCGAAGGGTCGCCGAGCGTTTGCGCCCATGCACCCGGAGCATCAATGCCGTACGTGCCGTTCATGCCCCACAATTGGTCAAGGTCAGGGTCCGACGGCAACACGGTGGCTTGCACCACATCGTCAAAGCCCACCCAAGCCACACCGGGCATGCTGCGCAACAATTCGGCTGCCTCATCAAGATCAGAAAGGGTTTCCACCAGGTACAAAGACTGGCCATCAAGCGCCCCACCCACCACGGTGCCCCCCACAGTTAGCAGCGTTTGATCTACATCAACCACGCTGGCCGTCTGAGCAAAACGCACCAACAACCCAAACGGATTGCGGGTCATTGTCGGGTCGTTTAAAAGTTTTTCTTTAGCCAGGTCAGTAGCGGCTGCTCCCGGTTGGTAGCCCGCTTCAGACAGTTCAGCGCCTTGCGCAGAAAGGGCAAGTTCAACCACTGGGGTGTCGGGCTCTACTTCTTGAGCAGCCACCGGCACCGCACTTACCGTTGCCAAAACCATGAGGGTCAAAAAGACACTCAAACCTCTTCGCTTTCCCCGCATTTTTCTCCCAAGTGGATGTCTCCGCTGCTCCGCTTTGAGCCAGCACCGATAACCATAAACGAAACAATTGATTTTTTGTACGCGCCCCCTAAAACATTGATGATGGCACTGTCACAGCGAACCGGTACCCTTAATCCTCGGGTCTTTGACAACTTCAGCAGATTTCACGTATTGACTCGTTTTCACGGGGCTGATCGGTTTCGACGCCGGCTGCAGTGGACGTTTCGTGCGACCAGAGTTGCTCAGACTCTTAAAACAGGGCACCAAAAGAGACGCCACTACGGACGATCTCGCTCTCGCCGCCTAACTAGTTAGGTAGCAGAGAGTCACTGCGACCGGTGACGGCACGCGGGGTCGGTCCAGCGCAACCCGGCAACAGAAGCGTTGGAGACAGCAGGGACAGACCGCTGACGGCGAGAAAGACCGCTGACCTTAGGGAAAGACCTAGCGGCTGGGCTTTCGGGCCCGACTGACCCGGCGGGATGGCTGCCGCAAGCCAAAATCTCGGGAACGGTCGTAACGCGTACGGTCACCTTTCGACGGACGGGGGTTCGATTCCCCCCAGCTCCACCAACTTGACTTCTGCACGCCGCCTTAGTGCAGCAACACAATTTACTTAGTCGTGCCAGTTCAGAGAGGTACGAATGGTGGCTTCAAAATCTTCGAAACTCATGGACGATTTAAGCTCATCGATCAACACCGCATCGTCACCTACCAAAGTACGAAACGGAGTGGATGGGTCAGTAGCGGCCCGCACAATGGCCTCCGCAACATCTTGCGGGTCGGCGGGCTCTCCTTGACCACCCATCCCGTGGGAAGCTTCCCGAAAAGCCAAAGCCCGCTGCTCTTGCGGCGAACCCTCCCAACAATCTGGGCATATTTTGTTTTCCCCAAAACTTAAAGTCATTGGAGTGCCCACTGCTGTGTTTACCGACTCCGACCGTATGGGTATTGTCGTGATGCTAAAATAGTTGTGCCCATTGATGCTTCAAGGCAAAGATAACCAGGGGGAACAAGCACCAAAAAGACAGGGCCTGCTTTCTTCGGGTACCCATTTTTCAAGTTGAACCACCAAAGGTTCCCTCAGGGTAAATAACATCCCAACATCCTTTATTATCTTAGTTAAGGTAGCCAGCACACATGTCTAAAAGTGTCTCTACTGCTCCCGCTTCTCGCATCTCTGCTTTGGATGGAATACGCGGGTTGGCTGTTTTAGCCGTTGTCGTTTACCATGCGTGGCCTTCAGTTTTGCCAGGTGGCTGGATTGGTGTTTCGGTATTTTTTACTCTTTCTGGGTTTTTGATTACTCAGATTGTGGAGAGAGATCATGTACTGACCCGGTCTTCTCTGGCAAGTTTTTGGGGTCGTAGAGCGCGACGATTGCTGCCAGCGGCGTTTGCAACGATTGCCGCGACGGTGTCGGTTGTTGCTGTTGTTGATCAAGACATTCTTCGAAGCACCGCTGAAGAGGGTTTGGCTGCAATTTTTTATGTGCATAATTGGTGGTCAATATCTGAAACTGGAGGATATTGGGAGATTTTCAATTCTGATTCTCGACCTTTCGCTCATCTTTGGAGTCTCTCTATAGAGGAACAGGTGTACCTGTTTTGGCCGTTATTGATTGTCTTAGTCGGACTCCGTCGAGCATTAGCGGTCGCGGCTGTTGTTGTAGTTCTCGGTTTAGCCATTTGGTGGGGAGATGCAGATGCCTATTTTGCGACGCCATTTCGTTTTGCTGAAGTTTTTGCTGGGGCAGTGCTTGCGTATGTAGTGAAAAAATATTCACGATTTAGAGTTCCAGGTTTTTTAGCTCTAATCGCAGCTGCTGGTCTCCTTTGGGGTGTTTTTGTTCTTGGGGAGTCAGATCCTTTTGTAGTAAAAGGTGGCCTTTTGCTTGTTGGTGTAGCTGCCATGGTCGTTACGGGTTACAGTCTCGGCGAAACAAAACCTAATGTTTTGGTTGGTAGCGCTCCACTAGCGTGGCTGGGGCAAAGAAGTTACGCTATTTATCTATTTCATTGGCCGTTTTTAGAGTTACTTGGTGTTTCGCCATTTGTTGCGGTTGCTTTGACACTTATCTCTGCAGAGATATCTCACCACGTTTTGGAATGGCCTATCCGTTCAGCGAAAAGAATTAAGCGGCCTCTTTTTACTCTTGGTTTAGTTTCAGTTGTCAGCGCAATAGTGCTCGTGGCAGTGATCGTTATCGGGCCGCGTCCAACTTCTCAACAACAAATCGCTGATACTGTCGCTGCTGCTCTTACCACATCCACAACCACAACCACAACCACAACCACATCCCCTTTAGTGATCCCTTTGGAACAGGAAACACCAGTTACTTCAACGACTTTAAAATTTGAACCACCAACAACTTCTCTTCCGGAACAAGAAAAAATACATGTCAAGACGAATCCTAAAGTCGTAGTAATAGGCGACTCTGTCGCTCAAAATCTTGGCCCAACTCTTGATGGTTGGATCAAAATGGTGGGTGGAGAAATCGGAGAACACGGACTTGCTTTGTGTGGGCCGCTATTGAACGAGGAGTGGCATGAGTTTTTAACGATCACAATAGAACTCGAAGATGGTGAAACTACATTCGGCCCTTTCGAACAACCCTGCAGACCGCTAGTCACCTCCGATTACAATTTAGTTTTAGTTTTTGATCATGGAGCAGTATTCGAGGATCACACAGATATCCGTACAGGTGAAAAACTAACTTTTCCAGAAAACATTGGATTGATTCGGGAATCCTATATGGACCTTGTTGAACAGACGAGAGCAGCGAACGCCCCATTGGTGTTTTTCACTCCTCCTCAACGTGAAAAGAGGCCATGGTGCATAGATTGGCCGAGTCGTGAAAATATAAATATCTATAACTTGCTGGTATTCGAAATAGCAGAATCAGAAGAGCATGTACATGTTCTTGACACAGGACCAACTGTTGAAAACAACCCAGATCGGTATCCACGACCAGATTGTCTTCATTTTGAGGCTCTTGATGCTGAAGGCGGTGCCGTAAATTTTGTTACTGACCTCGTGGCTCCCGAAATCATTTTTGATATTCCATAGGGGTTACCACTATTCGTGTTCATACGCCTGCCATCACCGCTTATTTAGATGTCTGCGCTATGACGCTCTCCACTGGCTTACAACTAACGAGCGAGCAGAATAAGGCACCAACCCTGACCACCGACTGACACAACCTTGCAAAGAAGGAAAGTGTGTGTCGGGTTGCCAGACCTTCATCAATCAGCAACCAAGTCGCCCCACTAGAACAACGAGGGTTTCCCCCATCTCCACCACTTATGATTTGCAACTACTTAGTCGTGCCAATTCAAGGCAGTGCGAATGGTGGCCTCAAACTCTTCGAAACTCATTGATGACTTCAACTCATCAATCATTTTTGCGTCGTCTCCTACCAAAGTACGAAACGGCATAGACGGATCAATGGCCGCCTGGGCAATAGCATCAGCCACCAATTGTGGGTCCGGCGGTTCTCCCGAACCACCCAAACTGCTTGAAGCCGCTCGAAAGGCCAGCGAACGCTGCTGCTGTGCTGAACCTTCCCAACAATCCGGACGCACCTTGTTGTTTTTAAAATCGGTAGCAAAACGCCCCGGTTCAATTAAATGCACTCGAATACCCAGTTGACTAACCTCAAAATTAAGCGACTCACTGAGCGCCTCTAAAGCAAACTTCGACGCCGAATAGGCACCGGTATAAGGCGAGCCCACCCGGCCGGCGATGCTACTTACGTTTATCACCACGCCGCTCCGCCGCTCTTTCCAAATCGGCAGCACAGCCCGCATAGTGCGCAACGGGCCCATCACATTCGTTTCAAACTGCTGTTGCATCAACGCATCATCAAGTTGCTCAATCGCTGCTTCAACTTCAAAACCAGCGTTGTTTATCAACACATCAATGCTCCCGGGGTCGGCTAAACAACGCTCCACCGAAGCCAAGTCGTTGACATCAAGTTCCACAACCTCAACCGCCAACCCTTCTTCCTCAGCGATGCGCTGCAACTCGCCGCCTCTCGCCACGTTCCTCATAGAGGCCACCACCTGGTGACCTCGCCGAGCCAAGGTGAGAGCGGACAGAAACCCAAAACCGCTGTTGCTACCTGTAATAAGAATTTTTGCCATAACAAAACCCTAGTTGCCGAGGCCAACCAATTATCAAGTGAGCGGTTTTCCCCTTTGTTTTCTCCGGCCGGCGCCCGCACACTACGGTGTAGCAAGCATCCCCCAGCCAAAACTTCATCGAAAGAGTCACCCATGCCGCATTCCGTTAAAGCCGTTGTTGCCCTCGCTAAAGGACAACCGGTCAGCATCGAAACCATCGAAGTCCCCGACCCCGGGCCAGGCGAAGTACTCATTGATGTCAAAGCCTGCGGGGTGTGCCACACCGACCTGCACTACCGAGAAGGCGCCATCAACGACGAGTTCCCTTTTCTGTTGGGCCACGAAGCGGCGGGGTTCGTCGAAGAAATCGGTGAGGGCGTCACCAACGTGGCCCCCGGAGATTTTGTTATTTTAAACTGGCGCGCCGTTTGCGGGCAATGCCGCTCCTGTGAACGCGGACGCCCCTGGCTTTGCTTCAATACAGCCAACGCCACCCAAAAAATGACCCTCAATGGTCAAGAACTCTCCCCCGCCTTAGGCATCGGTGCTTTCGCCGAAAAAACGTTAGTGGCCGCTGGTCAAGCCACCAAAGTAAACCCAGCGGCCCGCCCAGAAGTGGCCGGCCTCATCGGCTGCGGCATCATGGCTGGGCTGGGCGCTGCCATGAATACCGGCCAAGTCGGGCGCGGCGACTCGGTAGCGGTCTTTGGTTGCGGCGGAGTAGGCGATGCGGCCATCGCCGGCGCCCACCTAGCGGGCGCCCACACCATCATCGCCGTAGATCTTGACGACCGAAAACTTGAACTCGCTAAAGAATTTGGCGCCACTCACACCATTAACTCCAGCAACCAAGACCCCGTCGAAGCCATTCGGGCCCTAACCGGCGGCAACGGCGTAGACGTAGCTATCGAAGCAGTGGGGCTTCCCGTGACCTACGAACAAGCCTTCTATGCCCGCGACCTGGCCGGCACGGTCGTTTTGGTAGGTGTCCCCAACCCCGAAATGAAAATCGAACTCCCCCTCATTGAAGTCTTTGGCCGGGGCGGCACCTTAAAATCTTCTTGGTACGGCGACTGCTTACCCAGTAGAGATTTTCCCATGCTGGTTGACCTTTACCTCCAAGGTCGCCTTGATCTTGACCGTTTTGTCTCGGAAACCATTGCCTTAGAAGACGTCGAAGAAGCCTTCCACGCTATGGAACGAGGCGAAGTACTGCGTTCTGTTGTGGTCATGGACAAATAGTTATGGGCCTCCACATAGACCACGTCGTAACCAGTGGCATTTTTTCACTAGACGGCCAAGACTTTGACGTAGATAACAACATTTGGCTCATCGGCAACGATGAAGAGGTCGTAGTCATTGACGCTGCGCACGACCATCGGCCCATAGTTGAAGCCATCGGCGGGCGACGCACCCTCGGAGTGCTCTGCACCCACGGCCACAACGACCACATAAACGCCGCCGTGGAGTTAGCCGAAGCCACCAGCGCCCCCATTTGGCTTCACCCTGACGACGCCATGTTATGGGACGTCGTCCACCCCGACCGCCGCATTGATGACCCGTTGCAACAAGGTCTAAAAATTTCTCTCGGCGACGACGAACTAGAAATACTTCATACTCCCGGACATTCCCCCGGTGGTTGCTGCATTCACGTACCAACTTTGCAAACCCTTTTCTCGGGCGACACTTTATTTAATGGTGGTCCTGGTGCTACCGGACGATCGTTTTCTAGTTTGGATCTGCTCGTCGAAAGCATCCAAACGAAACTCTTTGTACTGCACCCCCAAACGACCGTTCATACCGGGCACGGTGACTCCACCAGCATCGGAGTTGAAAGAGTAAACCTGCAGGGTTAACCTCTTGCCCTCATAATCTGCTAAAAAAGAGCCATCACTTTCCTGGAGGGAACCTCAACGTGTCGCCAAAAGCAGTCATAACCGGATGGGGCAAATGTGTTCCCCCCGTAGAGCTCACCAATCAGGACCTCGAAAAGGTCATGGACACCAATGACCAATGGATCTTTGAACGCACCGGTATCAAAAGCCGCCGCATCTCACACGTCGAAGGCACCGACCTTGCTGAGTTAGCGGCTCGGCGAGCGCTGGCTTGCGCCGGACTGCAGCCCGAAGAACTCGACCTCATTGTGGTGGCCTCTACCACCCCGGAGCTTTTATGCCCCAGCGTGGCCGCCATGATCCAAGATCGCCTGGGCGCCGTCAACGCCGGCACTTTCGACCTCAACGCTGCTTGCAGCGGGTTTGTTTACGCCACGGCCAACATCACCGGGATGATCGAATCTGGTTTCGTTAAAAAAGTTTTGGTCATCGGAGCCGAAAAACTTCACATCGCCATGGACTATCGCGACCGCTCCACGGCCATCTTGTTTGGCGATGGCGCCGGTGCCGCCGTCTACGAAGCAACCGAAGGCGACGCCGGAGTGTTAGCGGTGGACCTCGGGGCTGACGGAAGCATGGGTTACACTATGGTGTTTCCTTCGTTAGGTACACGCGGTGAACCTTATGAGGCCCGCCCCATTGAGGACGTCCGCCTCTATTTCGAAGGCCAACCCATTTTCAAGATGGCCGTAAAAGGCATGGCTGCTTCAACAGAAAAAACCCTAGAACGTGCCGGCCTTACCGTAGATGATGTGGACTTGGTAATTCCTCATCAAGCCAACGCACGGATCATTGACGCCGCCACTCGCCGTATGGGGATCCCCCCTGAAAAAGTATTTACCAACATAGAGAACTTAGGGAACACCGCCGCGGCTTCTATCCCCATGGCTATTTCAGATGCCGCAGCGGCCGGGCGCCTCCACCCCGGCGACATTGTGGCTTTCCCTGCTTTTGGTGGAGGCATTACTTGGGGCACGCTGATCATGCGCTGGGGACAACGCACCGAACCGGTGGGCACCCACCAAGGCGAACTTCCACCCACCGACGCCACGGTGTTTGACCTTTTAGAAAACAATTTGCGCTTTTTTGCTCCCCTGCACGGTCGAGACTCGGCCGACCCGATTATCTAAAAGTGATCCGGTAAGCGAATTTCAACGCCCGGCGCTTCAGGCTGGTCGTCAATCATCTGTGCTGGGAACCCCGGTGCTCTCACTTCGACCCCCGCGGCTTCTTCTAAACGACGCACAATATTTGGCGACCATTCATCGTCCCCGTAACGCTTTCGCCCATCTTCAAAAATCTGTACCAAAAGTGGAGAGAGTTCTAGCGGCACCTCATATTTTTGCGCTATCTGATCAAAAAGCCCAATGTCTTTAGCCACTAACCCCATAGTAAAATTAATGTCACGACTTCCATTCAAAATGACCTGACTTTCTGTTTCGTGGACAAAAGAATTACCCGAAGAAATCCGAATCGCCTCATAGGCCACATTGAGGTTTAGCCCGGCGGCCGCAGAAGTAGCCAATGCTTCGCTAAGGCTCACCAAATTAGCGGTCGCCAAAAAGTTGGTCATAACCTTCAACACAGAGGCACTTCCCAATACTCCGGTATGCAGAACCTGTCGACCCATGGCCACCAATACCGGCAGAGCCTGTTCGAAAGCCGCACGTTCTCCTCCCGCCAAAATAGCGATGTTTCCGGTAGCGGCCCGGTGGCAGCCCCCCGAGACTGGGCAATCCAAAGCTGACGCCCCTAAATCTTCGACCAACGCTCCCAGGCGCTGCACTTCGGTTTGGTCGGTCGTGGACATCTCAAGCCAGAGTTTCCCTTGGCCCAGGCCAGACAAAACCCCCTCGGCGCCTTCCATAACCTCGGCACAAATGGCCGGGGAAGGCAGACAAGTAATAACCACCTGACATTGCTGTGCTACCTCTCTGGGAGAGTCCGCCCAAAGGGCGCCAGCCTGCAAAAGCGGCTGTGCCGCGGCAAGGTTTAGGTCTCGCACCACAACGTCAAACCCATTGCGGACCAGACTCCCTGCAAGTTTGGCTCCCACATTTCCTAAACCAATAAATCCCACTTGCATACGACCCCCTTTTTGGTTAATTTCTGTGCACCATAGTGCGTGTCTCGCCGGGCCAAGAACTCTCGGCGTATCCTGCAACCATGATCTATAGGTTTCGCCCCGCACCCCGAGGACGGGTAGGTAATGCTGCTGGCTTGTTGGTGGCCGTAATTGCTGCCGGCTCAGCGGGCTACGTCTTATTGGGGCTCAGTACCATTGATGCGGTTTACCAAACCATCACCACTATCTCCACCGTTGGGTTTCGTGAAATAACCGTCGGTGAACCCAGCAACACTTGGAAAATATTTACCTCGGTGTTGATTCTTTCCGGCACCGGAACCATGCTCTATGGAGCAACCGCAGTCATTGAAAGCGTTGTCGAAGGCCGCATCAGCGGCCAGTACCGGAGGTACCGCATGCAAAAAAATATTGATGCCATGGAAGGCCACCTCATCGTGTGCGGCATGGGTCGTGTGGGTCGAGCCATCACTTCTTTCGTTCAGTCGGTAGGCCAAGAAGTAGTATCTATTGACCTTGATGAAGGCCGCCTCATAACTCATGGAGGCTCCTACGTTTCTGGTGACGCCACCAGCGATGACGTATTGCGCCTGGCTGGCATAGACAGAGCCACCACCTTGGTCATTGCTTTAGGGTCCAGCGTTGACAACCTCTACGTCACCCTGAGCGCCCGTGACCTCAACCCTGCTCTCTTTATTGTGTCTCGAGCTGACGAGTCAGAAAGCATCGCCAAACTGCATCAGGTGGGCGCCGACCGGGTGGTCAACCCTTACGAAATCGGCGGTTACCGCATGGCCAGTTTAGCTACCCAGCCCACGGTGGCTGACTTTATTGATGTGGTGGTTCATGACGGAACATTCGAAGCCGGCATGCGTGAAATCAACATTCCCGATGACTGCGTGCTGGCCGGTAAAACCCTTGACAGCCTTGATCTGCGGAAATCCACCGGAGCCATCGTGCTCACCGTCCGTGACTCTTCTGGGCAGTTCCACACCGACGATCTTGGGGGGCGACCCTTTGAAGCGGGTGACATTTTAGTCGCCATAGGCTCAGCGGTAAGTTTGGACCAACTCGAAGAACTCGTAGGTTGCTGACATGGTTGACCCAGATTTTCTTGGTTTCGACACCCGGGCACTACACGCTGGCCAACAGCCCGACCCCACCACCGGGTCGCGAGCCGTGCCCATCCATCAGACCACTTCTTACGTTTTTGATTCCGTCGATCATGCAGCCGGACTCTTCAACCTAGAAGTAAGCGGCCACCTTTATAGCCGACTCTCCAACCCCACCGTTTCGGTCTTGGAAGAACGCATTGCTTCGCTGGAAGGCGGCGTGGGCGCCGTATGCACGGCCAGTGGCCAAGCGGCCCTCCACCTCGCCGTAGCCACCCTGCTTAGCGCCGGAGACCACATTGTGTCCAGCCGAAACATCTACGGCGGTAGTCACAACATGATGAACCTGACCTTGCCGCGTTTTGGCATTACCACCACTTTTGTCGACCCCCGAGACCCCAAAGCTTTTGCCGACGCCATACGCCCAGAAACCCGCCTGGTCTTCGCTGAAACCCTTGGTAACCCCGGCATAGAGGTACTTGACATCGCAGCCATCGCCGAAGTAGCCCACGGCGCTGGTTTGCCGCTTTGCGTGGATTCCACTTTTGCCACCCCGTACCTGGTGCGGCCCATTGAACACGGGGCCGACATTGTCATGCATTCGGTAACCAAATTTTTAGGCGGCCACGGAGTAGCCATTGGGGGAGCAATTGTTGACGGGGGCCGTTTCGATTGGGAAGCCAGCGGAAAGTTCCCTACTTTGACCGAACCCTACGACGGGTACCACGGCATAACTTTTGCCGAAGAATTTGGGCCACAGGCACTCTCTATGCGGGCCCGGGCCGAAGGCCTGCGTGACTTTGGTGCTTGCATGAGCCCAGCCAACGCTTTTTACCTTTTGCAAGGCATAGAAACCCTTCCGTTGCGTATGGCCCGCCACGTAGAGAACACCCGACAAGTGCTTGACCTACTTGATGCTCACCCGGCGGTGGAATGGATCAAACACCCCGAACACCCCAGCCACCCCGACTTTGAGTTGGCCAAACTCCTCTACCCCAAGGGAGCCGGGGCCATCTTAAGTTTCGGAGTTAAAGGCGGGCGAGCGGCCGGACGCAAGTTCATCGAAGGTGTGTCGTTGGCCTCACATCTGGCCAACATCGGAGACGCCAAGACCTTGGTTATCCACCCCGGGTCAACCACCCACCAACAAATGAGCGATGCCGACCTTGAAGCCGCGGGGATAAGCGACAACTTGATTCGCCTTTCCGTAGGCCTAGAAGATGTCACCGATATTTGTGCCGATCTGAACCAAGCCTTAAAAGCCTCCCAACGGTAAGCCTGATGATCCTGAACGTAAACAATCAGACCATTCATGCTGCTACCGGGGCCGTGCCTTTAGCTAACCGCAGCGAGCCATTAGTGGTTCTTGTCCACGGTGCCGGCATGGACCGGACGGTTTGGTCGCACCAAACCCGTTTCTTAGCCCATCACGGTTTTCGAGCCTTAGCGGTGGACCTCCCCGGGCACGGCCGTTCTGATGGTCCTCCCCTTACCAGTATTGAAGACCTTGCCCTTTGGGTGGCTGCGCTGGCCGAATACTTTGACCAACCGCTTCACCTCGTAGGTCACTCTATGGGTGCCTTAATTGCGCTTCACGCTGCTGGCCACCATCAAGAATCCGTAGCCTCCCTTGGCCTGCTTGGAGTAGCAGTCGCTATGCCGGTGCATCCCGAACTCTTAGCCGCTGCCCAAGACAATGACCCAAAGGCGGCTGCTTTGATGGCCTCGTGGGGCCTCGGGTCGCTTCAACACGTCGGGGAAAACCCCACCCCCGGGCTTTCTATGGTGGGTGGCGTTCAAGCACTCATTGAATCCAGCCCACCAGGGGTGCTGGCCACTGATCTCGCCGCCTGTTCGGTTTACGACCAAGCAGTCATGGCAGCCGAAAACACGCAATGCCCGGTGACCATGTTTTTAGGGAGTGGCGACAAGATGACCCCGCGTCGAGCCGCCCAACCACTTATTGACTCGTTTGTTACTAACCCGGCAGTCAACGAAATAGCCGACTGCGGACACATGATGATGATGGAAAAACCCAACGAAATCCGTCAAGGCTTGCTTGCGCACCTCGGCAAAGCTCTTTAGTTCTGCGCTAATTCCCTAAACGGCGTGCCTTTGGCGGGGCCTGGTTCTTTTGGCAAGCCCAACACTCGCTCACCAATAATGTTGCGCTGGATTTCGTCGGTTCCGCCGTAGATAGAAGGCGCAGGAGAGAACAAGGTGGCTTCTTGCACTAAGCCGCCGGTGCGACAGTCGCTGCTGGCCAGCATGCCGTCGGCGCCAATAATCATGTT